>JBEBCV010000001.1:0-3652 GCA_041157505.1 Chloroflexota bacterium
TACTTCCTTGAAAAAGTCCGCCAGCGCATCGGTGACGAAGCCTTCTTCGCCTTCGTGCAAGATTATCTCAATCAGGGTCGCGGTAAGATCGTCACGGCCAACGACTTCTTCAACATTCTGCGCTCGCACTCCGGCACAGATATCTCTGACCTCATCAACCAATACTTCCGCAGCGTTTATCAATAATGAAACTCGTATCACGCATCACACATTACGCATTTCTCGCCGTACTTCTCGCTGCTTGTGCCGCGCCATCTCCGACGCCCACGCCGCAGCCATTCGGGCAATTCATCATTCCAACTCATGACCCAAGCCTTGCCACGGTCACTCCATTCCAGCCATCAGCGCAGTTGAACACGCCCATCCCAACATACACTGCATCGCCACTTCCAACGTCGACGTTCACCCTCACACCGCCTCACACCGCGACATCCACTTCGGCTCCTGCCGCCACGGCAGCTGTTTCAACCACCCAAGCCCCGCCCCCGCCGGTCACTTCTTCGCGCACAAATTACATTCTCTACGCCACGCTTGATTTTGCAAATAAGTCCATCACCGCAGAACAGACCATCCGCTATTACAACACTACAGGCACAACTCTCTCAGACCTGGTTCTCTCAGTTCAGCCAAATATCTACACCAACGGCTTCACCCTCAACACCATCGCACAAGATGGTACAACGCTCACCTCCTACACCCTCAGCGGACAACGTCTCAGCGTCAACTTGAATCAACCGTTAACCACTGGGTCTGCCACGACCATTACGTTAAGTTTCGATGTCAAGGTCCCGCAAAAGGGATCGGGCGATGTCTTCGGCTACGACTTCAACCAGATCAACCTTGTGGATTGGTATCCCTTCATTGTGCCCTACGAAGGCGGCTGGATCTTGAACGACCCGATGCCCTGGGGCGAGCATCTCGTCTATGATGCTTCAGATATCGAATTGAACATCAAAACGGATTCAGGCGTGATCCTCGCTGTAGGCGCTTCGCCCGAAGCCAATGGCGAATGGACTCGCTACCGCATGTATGGCGCACGGACTCTGGCACTCTCTGCCAGCAATGAATTCATCGTGAATGAGACGACATGGGGCAATGTCACCATCCGCTCGTATTATTTCGACGGTTATGCCAAAGGCGGCGACGACATGCTCATTTACGCCAGCGAAGCCTTGCAAACCTTCTCAGCCGAATTCGCGCCTTACCCGCACCAGACCTTGTCCATCGTGCAATCAGATATGGATGATGGACAGGAGTACGACGGGCTGGTCTTCCTCGCTACAGATTTTTACAGTCAATACACTGGCTCTGCCCGCAGCAACCTGACGACCATTGGCGTGCATGAGATCGCACATCAATGGTGGTACAGCCTGGTGGGCAATGACCATGCCTACGAACCCTGGCTGGATGAAGCACTCTCCACATACAGCGAGCGCATCTTCTTTGAAAATAACTACCCTGCCAATATCAGTTGGTGGTGGCAGTTCCGGGTCAATTACTTCAAACCTACTGGCTATGTAGACGCGACCATCTATGATTATGGTTCCTTCCGGGCTTACACCAATGCTGTTTACTTCCAAGGCGCGCTGTTCCTCGACGACCTGCGTGAGCGCATGGGATATGGCAACTTCTCGAAGTTCATCAAAGCCTACGCCACGCGCTACACCAACGACCGCGCCACCACCGCAGACTTTTTTGCACTGGCGCGTGAGACCATCAATGTCAATTACGACGACCTGATCGCCAATTATTTTTCCGGCTCGTATTAACCTCTAGGGTGCGGCTCATGTGCAAATCAGAACTAACTTTAGCTAGAACCATTCTCTAACTTTCGAGGGATGGATAAACAAAGCCAACGCCCCTATAATGATGCCATCCTGAACGGATGGCATTGTTTTTTGTAAGAAGCACAGGGTACAACCTGTCAGTGGAAAATCTTATGAACAGACCTTACACCTTCATCAACGTCGCCATGACGGCAGATGGCAAGATCGATACCTTCGAACGCAAAGGCGCGGCAATATCGTCTAAACAAGATAAGCAGCGGGTGGATGAATTGCGCGCGGCGGCGGATGGAATCCTCGTCGGCGGGAGAACACTTTTAGATGAAGCGCCCAAGCTCACGGTCAAGAGTGAGGCGCTGCGTGAGGGGCGGGTTCAGCAGGGGCGTTCGCCCAACCCCATAAAGGTGGGCGTGGTTACCGTTGCAGACATCCACCAAGACTCAGATTTTATTAAGGCTGGCGATACGCGGTTGGTAATATTTACAACTTCACAGACATCTATATCGCAGCTTGAGAATTTGCGCGCGCTGGGCATTGAAGTGTTCGTGGATGAATCTCCCCGCGTTGACCTGAACAAAATGATGCTGACATTGAAGAAAATAGGTGTGGATCATTTGATGGTGGAAGGCGGCGGGACGATGAACTTTGAACTCATGCGACTTGGTCTTGTGGATGAATTGATGATCTATGTAGCTCCCATGATCTTTGGCGGCGCAAATGCTCCCACCCTTGCCGATGGACTCGGACTTTCGCGCGACGCCGCGCTCGAAATGAAACTCACAGACGTCGAACGTTGGGAAGACGGCGGGATTTTATTGAAATACAAGTTTTTTTGAATCTACGGAGAAAAACATGTCAACATTAATGCATGAAAAAATTCAGATCTTATTGGAAGAAGATTGCTGTCACGAATGTGAAGGCTACGGCGAAGACCATGTCTGTGTGCATATCGAAGCGATGGCTGAACTGCCCACCCGCTTTGGTGATTTTCACATTGTGGCTTTTTCGAACAATAAAGATAACAAGGAACATATCGCCATTATCAAGGGTGATGTGATCGGCGCGGATGATGTGCCTGTACGTTTACATTCGGAATGCCTGACGGGCGATGCCATCGGTTCGCTGCGCTGCGACTGCCGCGACCAACTCGAAGCAGCGCTCAAAAAGATCGGCGAAATGGAACGCGGCATGGTCTTGTATCTGCGTCAGGAAGGACGCGGCATTGGGCTCACCAACAAGGTGCGCGCTTATGCTTTGCAAGATACCGGTCTCGATACCGTTGAAGCGAATCTCGCGCTCGGCTTCCGCGATGATGAACGCGATTATGCCGTCGCCGCGCACATGATCCATTCGCTCAAGGTCAACTCCATCAAGCTCATGACCAACAACCCGAAGAAGATCGCCCAGCTCGAACAACACGGCGTGAAGATCAACGAACGCATGCCGCACATCCTTCCGATGAACGAACACAACATCTTCTATCTCAAGACCAAGGCTGAAAAATCCGGTCACATGATCGACTTTCACGGCAAGGAACATTTGCCCGAACAAAGCGACCATGCCATTGTCGAAGGCATGAGCGACGACCAGATCAAAGCGTTGTACGAATGATGAACAGAAATATTGTTATCACAGGCGCAACAGGCGCGCTTGGAAGTTTGGCTGCGAAAACTTTTGCTGGCATGGGTCATAATTTGGCTCTGCTTGATAAAGACCAGTCAAAATTGGATTCCATCGTCCGCGACTTGAACCTGCCCTCAGAACGACTCTTCGCCCAAACCGTGGACCTGCTCAATGAGCAGGCGCTTCATACCTCTGCCGAAGCGGTTCTTTCCAAGTTTGGCTCGGTCCACGCCTTGTTCCATCTC
>JBEBCV010000002.1:0-3507 GCA_041157505.1 Chloroflexota bacterium
CGATGTGCCGCTTATCGAAAAAGCCCGCGAACAAGCCAAGGCTCTCTTTGAGCGTGACCCCTACCTTACCCAACCAGAACATGCTTTGCTGGCGGAAGCATTCGAACGATTCTGGAACGGCACGACGAGCGATGTAAGTTAGTCAGATAGTCATATCGTCGCTTGGTCACATAGTCAATTGACTATTGGACTAACGGCTTTTCGACATAACGATTACCTGACTGCAAGACTATCAAACTAAAGGACAAAACGACTAACATGGTTAGAGCCTTATTTCCTGGAACGTTCGATCCCATCCATTACGGTCATATGGACATTGCCAACCGTGCTTCAAAACTTTTCGACGAAGTGGTGATGGCAGTCTATGATAAACCTTTGAAGAATTTGTTGTTCTCTCCCGAAGAACGCATGGCATTGGTGAATGAATCGTTCAGAGACAACCCCAAGATCAAAGTCACTGGCTACAGCGGCTTGACCATCGAATTCGCAAAGCAGATCAATGCGCATGTCATCGTACGCGGCTTGAGGGTGTTCTCCGATTTTGAGTTCGAGTTCCGTATGGCATTGGCGAATCAACGCCTTGCCGGATCTGCCGTTGAAACGGTGGCACTCATCACAGCCGAGCAGCACACCTTCCTTTCTTCGTCCACGGTGCGCGAGATCGCCATGCTCAATGGCAACGTCTCCAGCATGGTGCCGCCCTATGTGGAACGTGCCTTGAAAGAAAAGGTCGCCCAGATGGGGGAACAGTCTCTGCCGAATGCGTTGCGGGATTAATGTGCTAGAATTAACAGAAACAGCTTCCTAATTGCGAGTGACTTATGGACATCCTTCAATTGATCGACCGACTCGAAGAACTCTTCAACGACGCGAAGGCGGTTCCCTTCACGCACAATGTCGTCGTGGATGAAGACAAGATGCTGGAACTCATTGACCAGATGCGTATTGCCATCCCTGAGGAAGTGAAGAAAGCGCAGCAACTTGTTGCCCAGCGTGACCGTGTCATGGCGCAGGCGCAAGAAGAAGCCAATCGCACTCTGCAGATCGCGCGCGATAAAGCGGATGGTCTTGTTCAAAAAGATATCGTTACACAGGAAGCCCAACGCCGCGCCGACCAAATTCTCGCCCAAGCGCGTGCCGAAGCCGAAGGCATTCGTGCCGACGCAGATAACTACGTTCTCGATACGCTCATGCAATTGCAAGACCAGATCTCAAAACTCGGCAATCAAGTCAACAATGGCATTCGGGTGGTACAAGAAGAACAAATGCGAAAAGTGGGTATTGAAAAAACAGAATGATCAAAAGTCCCCGTCAACTCGACGGGGACTTTTTTGTAGCCAAATTGGCAACGCACCATTCAATAGGATGGGAAGCTTCTCTAGGTAGTGCGAACTCTTTTACACGCTTCTTTTCTGGAACTCCAGCCTGCCTACCGTTTCCCAAACATTTGCTACACTGACGAAGAGCCCCACACCTAAAAGCAACAATCCCGCCCCGATCACCATCATGGACGTGTTGAACGCATCCGCATAGTTGATACCGCCCCATGTGTGGGTCGAACCCATGGTGTATTGAATGGTGAGCGTCATGATGCCCAGCAAGATCGCTGCTGCACCACCTGCAGGCAGGTTGCTCTTGGTATTGCCCTTATCAAAGTTCACGCCCTGCCAAATGGATGG
Source organism: Chloroflexota bacterium (assembly GCA_041157505.1). Taxonomy (GTDB): domain Bacteria; phylum Chloroflexota; class Anaerolineae; order Anaerolineales; family Villigracilaceae; genus Villigracilis. The sequence goes on from JBEBCV010000002.1 coordinate 1,680, forward strand.
GATGCGGAACAGCAGGAAAATCACCAGCGTGAATACGGTCGTGTATACCACGGCATCCACCGGCATGGACTTGCCGCGCAGCATCTGCGACATGTAGATATGGAGTCCGCCGATGACTGTCCCTGCAACAAGGGATTGTAGGCTCATCGTGTACGAGTCCGATGTGCCGCGCACGAGCTTAATGGTTGCCCAGATCCCCCAAACGCCAATGGCAATGCCAGTGACAACGAAGAGGATATACAACCATTGGAACGGAGCCAGCGCTGCCATACTTTCATATTTGGTTGGGAATAATGCTGCACAGCTTGTGCCGATTCCACCCAGCAGAGTGAAACCGCCTGTCAACCCCATGAGGACGATACCGATGAAGCGCAGGAATTTTGCGAAAAAACTATTCGTAGACATTGTTTACTCCTTTCGTAGAAAAAAAGAGGTCACGCTTCAAGCGTGACCTGTGTGAACTATCCTAGTTTGAAACCTGCTACAAAAAGCGCTGTTGTCACCAACAGCAACGCTGGGAACAACCTCAAGATTGTGTCTCTCGATAAGATCGGCTTGCCTGTTTTCAAGAACGAGAGCAGCAATCCGCCAACGCCGATCAACGCGCCGCCAATGCCGACCAGTGCGAAAAGCGGTTTGGTCTCGCCTTGTATGGCAATGACGATCGGGAGCAGGAAGATGGTCATGCCAGCGATGCCGTGGGTGATGGCGATCACGATGACAGGAAGTTTGTTCTGCATTTGAATCGACCGAGTCAAAGTTACAGCGAGGAAACCGATGATGGCGAAGACCAGATATGAGGTCCGCCAGGAGGCGACGTGCTGCCAAACCAACCCGACTGCCAAACTAAGCGGGATGATGGTCGAAACGATGACCACGATGGGTGAGTCCAGCACGTCAATTCCCAAGATGAAGATGAGCAATGCAGCGACGAGGATGATGCCAAATGCGATGGTGTAAGCGATGATGGGCAGTGCAGTGAAACCGTCTATGCCTGCAGAGACCTGATAGGACGCAAGCAGAACGGTCAGAAGCAGTAGTGTGCGATTGAGCGAGGAGAGTTTCATTTAGATGACTTCGAGCACGACAAGGATCATCGCGGCGAGCATGTAAACGGATGCATATTTGAACAGACCGAAGTTGACGCGTTCGGTAGGCTTGAAGGTCATTGCGGCTGCCAGCAGGAAAAGACCAACGGACAGAACGCCCAACAAGCGCAGGAAGCCCCAATCCATGCCGATGCCAACACCAGCAGCAACCATGGCAGCCGCGGCGAGGACCGAGGAGAAGGCGATGGTGAAGCGGGTGACATCCAGCCCATAGGTGGAGGGGAAGGTAGGCACGCCCGCATCGGCGTAGTCTTTTTGGAACTTCATGCTGAAGGTGAGGGTGTGGGTGGGGATCCACAGAAGAACCCCAAGGGCGAGCATGAGACCGATCCAGTCGATGGATTCGAGCCCGAGCACACGCCCTGCGAGGATGGGCATGGCGCCAGAGATGCCGCCCCAAACAATGCTCCAGCAGGTGCGGCGTTTGAGCCACATGCTGTAAACGACCACGTCGAAGAACCAACCTGCAAAGACCACCAAGCCGTAAAGCCAGTCCATTGCCAATGCCCAGCCAATGCCGATGACCGAGATGAGCACACCGACCATGAGCACTTCTTTATCGCTCACCAAGCCTTTGGAGGTTACGCGTTTTTGGGTGCGCCCCATTTTGGCGTCGATGTCGCGGTCCCACCACATGTTGAGGAGGGTACTGCCCGCAATGGCAAGAAACAATGAGACGGAAAGCTGCAAAATGGTGGAAATATTGAAGACGGGGCAAC
>JBEBCV010000003.1:0-22983 GCA_041157505.1 Chloroflexota bacterium
ATTATTGGGGATGTTAAAACGTGGGGAAATCCAAACAAATGTCACAAAATCTCATTAACATTGCGCAGTCTTGCACAAAGATTGGAGTGGATTTATACTTACAACGTCGTAAGGCGATCCAAAAGGATCTGCCTTTCCAATAAATATCTTCTAGAGGAGAAGAAATAACATGAAGAAGCTTTATTTCATTATGGCTGCTTTGATCGTTGCATCAATGGTCTTGGCCGCTTGTGGCGCGGGCGCTCCTGCAGCTACCGAAGCCGCTGTTGAAGAAACTGCTGCCCCTGTTGCCGTTAAAGTTGGTCAGGTGACCGACCTTGGTGGTATTGATGACAAGTCCTTCAATGCGACCGCTTACGCTGGCGTTGAAAAGGCTGTTGCTGAACTCGGTGTGGAAGGCAAGTATCTTGAATCCACCCAGCAGGCTGACTATGCCAAGAACATCCAGCAGTTTGTCGATGAAGACACCAACCTGATCGTTACCGTTGGTTTCTTGCTCGGTGTTGACACCGCGACCGCTGCCAAGGCGAACCCCGACACCCACTTCGCGATCGTGGACTACTCCTATCCTGACTGCTTCGGTGATCCTTCCGAAGAAGGCAAGACCTGTGGTTCCACCACCGAACTGCCCAACGTTCTCGGTCTGACCTTCCAGATCGACCAGGCTGGCTTCCTCGCTGGTTACGCTGCCGCTGGCTCCACCCAGACCGGTAAAGTTGCCACCTTCGGTGGTATCAACATTCCTCCGGTTGTTGCTTTCATGATCGGTTACGAAAAGGGTGTTCAGTACTACAACGAACAGAACGGCACCGCTGTGGAAGTTCTCGGCTGGAATACCGAAGCTAACGATGGTTCCTTCACCGGTAACTTCGACTCCCTCGATGACGGACGCTCCTTCGCTGAATCCTTCGTTCAAGAAGGCGCTGACATCATCATGCCTGTGGCTGGACCTGTTGGTCTCGGCTCCGCTGCATACTGCCAGGAATCCAGCGCCTGCAAGATTATCGGCGTGGACACTGACTGGACCGTTTCCTCCCCCGAATACAAGGACATCATCCTCACCAGCGTTCTCAAGAACATGAACGTTGCTGTGTACGATGCGATCAAGGCTGAAGTTGACGGCACCTTCAAGGGTGGCGTTTATGTCGGCACCGTTGCCAATGGCGGCGTGGGCATCTCTGATGTCGCTGGCGCTTCTGACGAACTCAAGTCCCAGCTCGATGCTGTCAAACAGGGCATCATCGACGGCTCCATCGCCACGAAGTAATTCCGCTCAATTGCACTAAAAAAGCCGGAGGAGGGGTTTCCCTCCCCCGGCTTTTTGTTTTCTCTGTCTAACTTTAGATCTATAAGGTTTTTTCAATTTGTCATACATTTTCCATGCACCATCCTTTATAATTGAGGCGTGCAAAAAGAACCTTATGGATCTATCGAAGCTATGATAGTGGAGGGTATGGCATGACCAATGTTTTGGAACTGCGCGGTATTACCAAACGTTTTCCCGGCGTTCTTGCAAACGACAAAATAAGCATTACCCTGCGGGAGGGCAAGATCCTCGCCCTTTTGGGTGAGAATGGCGCAGGCAAAAGCACGTTGATGAACATCCTTTATGGGTTGTATAAACCTGATGAAGGGCAGATCATTGTCCGCGGCAAAGAGGTGGAAATCCACGGACCGAATGACGCAATCGCACAAGGGATCGGTATGGTACACCAGCATTTTATGCTTGTACCTGTAATGACCGTGACAGAAAATGTGATGCTCGGTATTGAACCCACAAAGAACGGTATCTTTTTAGATAAGGATAAGGTTGCCAATCGCATTCGTGAGATCTCGGATGAATATGGTTTGGAAGTAGACCCCAACGCCTACATCAAAGACCTGCCTGTGGGTATTCAGCAGCGGGTGGAGATCATCAAAGTCCTCTACCGCCACGCTGACATTCTCATTTTGGATGAACCGACCGCTGTGCTCACTCCGCAGGAAGTGGAAGGTCTGTTCAAGATCATCGATACATTGATCAAAGCTGGAAAATCCATCATCTTCATTACACACAAGTTGAAGGAAGTTCTGGCAGTGGCAGACGATATTACCGTTCTGCGACTTGGAACTGTCGTCGGCTCCATCAACCCGAAGGAAGCCACCTCGGAGATCCTCGCTACGATGATGGTAGGACGTGATGTAAATCTGGTCGTCCAGAAACTGACCGCCAAACCCGGTGAGCCGGTCATTGTTATAGAAAACCTCTTTGTCCGTGATGAACGCGGACACATGACCGTTCAAGGTGTTTCATTCGATGTGCGCAAAGGTGAAGTGCTGGGTGTTGCAGGTGTTCAGGGTAATGGTCAGACCGAATTGGTGTATGCCCTTACCGGTCTCTTGCCGTTGGATACAGGCACGATCCATTTGTTGGGTGAGCCCATTCACCACACTACGCCACGCAATATTCTCGAACGCGGCGTGGCACATATTCCTGAAGACCGTCAACGTCACGGCTTGATCCTCTCCTTCCCCATTCACGACAATATGATGCTGTGCACCTACTACAAGGAGCCTTTTGCGAAAGGGATTTCCTTGCAGCCCAAGCTCATCTTCAGCAATGCAGAAGAACTGGTCAAGCAATACGATGTGCGTACACCAAACATTTACGTCAATGCAGGGACGCTCTCCGGCGGTAACCAGCAAAAAGTGATCGTGGCTCGTGAGTTCTCCCGTCCCATTGAATTGCTGATCGCCTCGCAACCGACCCGTGGTCTGGATGTTGGCTCCATCGAATACATCCACTCGCAGATCATCAAGAAACGCGATGAAGGCACAGGCGTTCTGTTGGTCTCCTCCGAATTGGATGAGATCCTTGCCCTCTCTGACCGCATTGCTGTGATGTACAAGGGTCAGATCATGGCGATCCTTGATGCGAATACAGCTACCAAGGAACAACTTGGTTTGCTGATGGCGGGTGTTCATCCCTCCGATACCCCGAATAAGAATTAGGAGTTGTACCTGTGAGTACTACAGCCACTCCCGCCCAGGATGCTGGGAAAAAAGAAAACAAACGCAACGCGCTTTGGCAGGAATTACTGATTCCCATTCTTGCCGTGATAACAGGGTTGATCGTTGGCGCGATCGTGATCGTTGCCAGTGGTGAAAATCCATTGGTTGCTTATGGCGCACTCTTTGCCGGTTCCTTCGGTACACCCGCTGACTTCATCGAAGGTTTTCAGATCTATTTCTCAACCGGTAACTCCAAAGAATTGCTGACTGCCATTTACCCCTTCACAGAAAGCCTTGTAACGGCAACTCCGTATATCTTTGCAGGCTTGTCTGTGGCACTGGGTTTCCGCTGCGGTCTTTTCAACATTGGTGCTGAAGGCCAATTCTTCATTGGAGCTTTATGCTCTGCTTTTGTCGGCTACAGCCTCAAAGGCTTGCCGATGATCGTCCACCTGCCGCTTGCCATCTTGGGAGGTGCCTTGGGTGGAGCCATTTGGGGAGCCATTCCAGGTTATCTCAAAGCCCGCTTTGGCGCCCATGAGGTGGTCAATACCATCATGATGAACTGGATCGCTTTCAAATTGAGCGACTGGCTTTTGAATGGTCCTATGAAGGCTTCTGGCTTCCGCCCGGTAACCCCGAATGTGGAAGCTTCGGCAGAACTGCCGCGCTTCTTTCCCGAACCGTTGCGGTTCAACCTCGGTTTCTTCCTTGCCCTGCTGGCAGCATATCTCCTCTACTGGTTCCTGTTCAAGACCACCCTTGGCTTTGAGATCCGTTCCGTTGGCGCAAACCCCGACGCCGCCAAATATGCAGGCATGAACATCGTCCGCAACTTTGTGTTGGTCATGTTCCTGGCTGGCGGTTTGGCTGGCTTGGCTGGAACAGCTCAAGTTCTCGGCGTGGACCATTGGGTGGGTCAGGGCTTTTCAGCCGGGTACGGGTTCGATGCGATCGCACTCGCTCTACTTGGTCGCAGCCACCCCGCAGGTGTTGTCCTTTCGGCACTCCTGTTCGGCTTCCTCCGCAGCGGTGCAACGGATATGCAATCGATGGCTAGGATCCCGATCGATATCATTTCCATCATCCAGGGCATGGTGATCGTGTTCATTGCGGCACCAGATATCATCCGCTGGCTGTATCGCATCCGTGTTGTCAAAAAAGAAGAAACTGTTCTGACCCGCGGCTGGGGCAAATAAACGAGGCTTGCATGAAAAACACCAATCTCGAAATCAGTTCAGCAACCGAAAGACGCAGACGTATTTCATACGGGCTTGCGCTGCTTGTTGTGGGTCTGTTCATTTACCTTGTATTTGGCTTGAATACACAAGCAGGTTCTGTTGCTACTTTTGGCATGAATCTTTCAGGGTCGCAGGCGATCAAGATCCCAGACCTTATTATTCCGACATTGCCCGCCATCTATGCAATGGTGCTCATTGCTGTTTTTGTCGGAGCATATCAACTGGCTCGCGGCGTACGCTCGACCGGATGGCTGATCGGCATCATTGCGATCACCTTCGTCATGTCCTTCTTGATGTGGGCAGCACAGGATAAATCTTTCAATCTGACAGGTATGTTGAGCAGTTCGCTTGTGCGAGCCACCCCAATTGCCCTGGCAGCGTTGTGCGGTGTGATCAGTGAACGCTCGGCAGTCATCAACATTGGCATCGAAGGCATTATGCTTATGGCAGCACAGGTTGCGGTCATTACAGCTACTGTGACGAAAAGTTTGTATGTTGGCTTGTTTGCAGCCATCCTCATTGGCGGATTGGTCGCTGCCCTGCATGCCTATCTGGTCATCCGCTTCAAAGTGGATCAAACCGTCAGCAGTGTCGCCATCAACATTTTTGGCGCAGGTACAACCGCCTTTATCAGTTCACGCTTCATGCAGAGTTCAGGTGATGTCCTGAACAACTCTGGCACCTTTCCTATTATTTCCATCCCATTACTAGCCAAGATCCCCGTGCTGGGACCAGTCCTCTTCGAAAATAACCTGGTCATCTACTTGGCGATCATTCTGGTCTTTGTTATGCACGTTGTGTTGTACTATACCCCTTGGGGTTTGCGCACCCGTGCGGTTGGTGAACATCCCAAAGCTGCAGATACATTGGGCATCAATGTATATCTGACTCGTTATGTCAACGTCATTGCTGGCGGTATGATCGCAGGTCTTGGAGGCGCATACTTCACCCTTGGTTCTGTAGGTCGCTTCGACGAAGCCATGACCGCAGGCAAGGGCTTCATCGGGCTTGCTGCCATGATCTTCGGCAACTGGAACCCGATCGGCGCGTACACCTCATCACTGATCTTCGGTTTTGCAGACTCTTTGCAGGTCAAATTACAGATCCTGCGCATTCCGATCCCTTCAGAGTTCCTGCTCATGGCTCCCTATATTGTGACCATGATCATCCTGACCGGTGTTGTCGGACGCGCCATTCCACCCGCCGCAGACGGTCAGCCTTACGAGAAGTAACACATCTTTCTTCCCTTAGCTTTAAACAAAAACAGGAGTTCCTACTCCTGTTTTTTGTATTAGGAAATAAGACCGATAGTTCCAAGACCATCTTGCGGTAAAATATTTTTGCAAACAAAGAGGAGAAGCAATGAGAAAAATCACACGCCTGTTTCATTTATTCATCGCCTGTGCATTATTGTTGGGCGCATGTAACCTGCCTTCGAATAACCCTCAAGGTGCAGCAGCAACCTATGCTGCCCAAACCGTAGAGGCGTTACTAAAAACCACTGCCACCCCTACCCTGGCTAACAGCGCACCGGCAACACTGACCTTTACGCCGCTCCCCACCAATACAAACACCCCAGCCCCAACAGCAACTCCCACCTGTCCACAGGCACTATTTGTCACGGATGTGACCATTCCAGATGGCACCATCATGACCCCAGGACAATCCTTCACCAAGAAATGGCGTGTTCGTAACACGGGTGAATGTGCATGGAATGGCTATTCTGTTGTTTTCGACACCGGCGACTCCATGGGCGGACCTGCCTCCAAACCATTGGGTGTGGTCAACCCCGGACAAGAAATCGATATCGAGATCAACCTCACAGCTCCTGCCACTGCCGGGAATTATCGCGGGTACTGGCGTATCGTCTCGAACAGTAATGTACTTGTTCCCATGCTGAATGGGTACCAAGGCAGAGCATTCTATGTGGATATCAAAGTTCAGGCACCACCCACTGCCACCAGTATTCCGTTCGCTGTGACCAGCGTAAACATCACCACATCGGGCAGTTGCGGTAGCTTCACTGCCAATGCCAGCATTGTCACCAACGGACCGGGAACGGTCACGTATACCTGGAAGTTCAGCGATAACGCCACCGTGCCGAATGAGACCATGAACTTTGCCTCTGCTGGCACCCAAACCGACAGTTACACCTGGAACGTCGGCGCTGCTGGCACACACTGGATCGATGTTTACATTATCACCCCCAATAACCAACAATTCGGTCGTGCACAGATCACGTGTCCATAAAAAATAATAAACCATTAATCCACAACGCCCGTTTTCACGGGCGTTGTCATTTAACAGTATAATAATTTTCTGTAATTGAAAGGAAAAAAATGTTCAAGAACAAAATCCACAATCTTCTGACACTAATTTTCATCACAGCGTTGTTGGTCACTGCCTGTGGTGGAAACTCTGAAAATCCCGAGGCTATTATTCAAACCTCTGTGGCTGAAACTGTTGCTGCTCAAACTCCAATCGTCATTACTGAAACCCCAGCCGCAACACTGTTTCCTTCCAAAACTCCTTTTGCCTCACCCACACTTGGCACTCCCATTGCGCTTGTATCCCCCACGACTGGCGCCTCCATTGGGAAAGTCGAATGTGCCAAAGCCAGCCTGCAAGATGAAACCATAGTAGATGGCAAGATATTCAAACCCGGTGAAGAATTCATCAAGACCTGGTACATCAAGAACGAAAGCACTTGTGTGTGGGATACCACCTACAAGATCGTATTCTGGTCTGGCGATATTCTTGGTGGTGGGTATTACTACCAACTTCCGCAAGTCACAGCCCCAGGGCAAACTATTCCGGTCTCTCTGGTATTAACTGCCCCATCCACACCCGGTTACTATCGTTCAGAATGGAAATTACAAACCCCAGATAACATCCCTTATGGTGTCGGGGTATATCAATCCGCCTTTTATACAGAGATCGAAGTTGCCAATCTCACAACCACCACTGCCATCGCCTACGACATTGTTGATGCCAATTTGGTCATCACCCGCGACCCACCTTCCGGTTGTGCCCCGGCGAATATGGTCTACACTGCGAATGTCACCATCGTAACCAATGGTCCACTAAAGTTCAGATACACGATCCGTCAACAAGATGGTAATAGCGGCAATAGCACGGCAGTGGAAATGAAAGAAGCTGGCAAATATACGAATTCAGATCATATATGGAAACTGGGACGAGCCGCATCTCAAAACAGCAACCGCTGGATGCAACTTGTGATTACCCAGCCCTTCTACAGGGAATACCCAATAGTCAAATTCGATTTCTACTGCCCATAAGATAGTTCTTCCAAAGAAGCCGGTGCTTTACCGGCTTCTTTTTATTGGGAACTTGATGGACAGATTGATCGTCTTTAATGATTGAAAAAGAATGGAGGAAGAATGTCTCGAAAATTTTCACCATTATTCATTTTGATCATCGTCTTGTTGGTTGTTCAACTTGCCTGTAATTTACCGTCAAACTCTGGCACCCCAGACCCGTTCGCCACTCTAAATGGACTCTACACCGCCTCGGCTCTAACTCAGGCAGCAGCGGGCACCTCAACCCCAGGCTTACCCCAGCCGACAGTGACCTTGGCAGGCTCGCCCACAGCGACGAATCCGCCTGTGACGCTGCAACCAGCCCAAACGTCGAGGTGTGATGCGGCGCAATTCCTCGCCGATATCACCTACCCAGACGGCAGCCTCGTGCCACGCAACACCACCTTTGTCAAAATCTGGCGCATCCGAAATGTTGGAACATGTACCTGGTCCACATCGTATGCCATCGTATTTACAGGCGGAGATGGGATGGGGGCACCTGCCTCAATTCCCATGCCAGGCAGTGTAGCACCTGGACAGTATATTGAAATCCCAGTGACGATGGTCTCGCCTGGCAAAGATGGCGGCTACAGAGGGTATTGGAAAGTGCGGAATGCAGCGGGTGCATTGTTTGGAATTGGCGCACAAGCAGACACTTCGTTTTGGGTGGATATTCGTGTGACAGGTCCGTCGTTCGTTGCCTATAACTTTGCAGATAATTTCTGTCAGGCAAGCTGGACCAATGGATCCAACGCATTATCATGTCCTGGTTCGAATGGAGATGGGAACGGGTATGTCATTCGTTTGAATACACCTGTTATGGAAAACGGTGCTACAGAGGATGAGCCCGGCTTACTAACAGTGCCACAGGATAAGAACAACGGATTCATCAGTGGACAATTCCCTGCGTTCACAGTACAGTCCGGTGACCGTTTCCGCACTCTTGTTAATTGCCAGCGCGATGCAACAAATTGCAATGTGGTATTCCGTCTTGATTATTTGAATAATGGTGTAGTGAAAACATATGCCAGTTGGGCTGAAGTGTATGAAGGTAAATATTATCCTGTTGACCTCGATCTCAGCAGCCTTGCCGGGCAAACCCTGAAGTTCATTCTGGTTGTCAGCGCAAATGGCGGCAATAACCAGGACCTTGCGATTTGGCTGAACCCTCATATTGTTCGTCAGGGAGTTGCGCCAACAGCAACGAACACATTCACACCAACAACCACTTTTACTCCGACTGTGACGTTTACTCCAACATTCACACCAACCTCTACACCAACGTTTACGGCTACCTCAACAGAAACGCCCACTAGCACGCCCACCCCATGATATTTCAGCTGTAAACACTGAAGAAAATCCACAGAGATGAAATTTCATCTCTGTGGATTTTGCACCTTGTCACATCAGTCACTTAAAAACCCTCTCTTGGTTGCGTTATAATAAAGTTAACCATTTTTGGAGGTTCCACCATGAATTTTCGCAAGTTTCGCTGGCTGATGGGTTCCGCCCTCGCAGCTATGCTCATTAGCTCATGTAATCTCGGGGCAACCCCGCCGCCCACACAGGATACTGGCGCGATCCAAACTCAGGCGTTTGGGCAGGTGCTTACCCAAGTTGCAGAACAAGCCACACTCACGGCAGCAGCTGTTCCACCCACTCCTTTGCCAACGAACACTGCAGCCCCCACAAATACCCTGCCTGCGATCCCAACATCCAGTGCGTTCGGAATCCCTACGAACACACCTTTCAATTTCAATACTCAGCAACCCGGGTTGACACCTCAATCTGGCGGATTGTCTTTTACAGCCACAGTAGGTGTGTATAGCACTACCACAACCAAGAATGGTTGTAATGATGGTTACCTCGTCAGCGAATCTCAGCCATATGATGGCAAGACGATGAGCGCCAATATCGAATTCGACAAGATCTGGGAATTCATTAATACAGGTACCTGCACATGGGATGAAGGGTATCAATTTGCCTTCATTCAGGAATTTTCCACTGCGCCCCTGTACACCGTACCCAAAGATTACATCATTCCGAAAGCTGGCCCTTTCACCAAACCGGGTGAAACCAGAGGGTTTAAGGTCACATTGAGAGTACCCAAAGACCCAGGTGAATACACCTGGTATTACAAGATCAAAGATGACTCTGGCCAATACTTTGGCTCATTAGTGTGGGTCAAGGTTATCTCTGTTCGGGAATAGAAAGCAGGGAACCATGAAAAAAACATTTGCAATCCTTCTCCTGGCACTTGTGCTCTCAGCTTGTGCACCTGCCGTGCCGATCGAACCGACACCCGACGTGAACGCCATCCGCACTTCAGCGGCAAGCACGGTAGTATCTGAGTTCACACTGACTGCCGCGGTCTTCACACCAACCACACAACCATTACCTACTGAGACCGCTACCCAGCAGTTCCTTCCGCCTACAGAAACCCCCGCTGTGCTCAACACCCTTGACCCCACACAGGCAGCGCTCACTCCCGATGCCCTGTGCGATGATTATTCTTTCGAAATCGCCACACTCGATGTGACCATTCCCGATGGAACCCCCATGACCCCCGGTCAGGAATTCGTCAAAACCTGGAAGATCAAGAACACCGGCATCTGTACATGGGACACAAGCTATAAAGCCATTTTCTCTTACAGTTCGCCACCCAATGAACGGATGAGCGCACAACCTGTTCCGCTTGCTGCATTGGTTGCTCCCGGAGAAGAAGTGGATGTCTCTGTTCAATTCAAGGCGCCATCTACAGCAGGTGAATATACCGGCTACTGGCAAATGGTGAACTCCAAAGGCATTCCCTTTGGCAAGAAAGATTTCATCCTCATCGTGAAGATCGTTGTCCAATAATTCTTCTGTACTCAAGCAAGCGATAAAAGACAGAGCGCGCCAGCTGGGATTTTTCCTGGCTGGCGTTACTTCTTGTGAGGCACTTGCGCATTACAACATTTTTCAAGAATGGCTGGATGCAGGTCATTACGCCAGCATGGATTACCTCGCCTCAGACCGAAACCACACCCGCCGCGCCGACCCGAAATTGATCCTACCTGAATGTAAATCCATTCTGGTTTTGGCACTGCCTTATTCCCCGATCTCAAAGGATAGTTCAGAATTAAGGATTGCCGCTTACGCTCTCGGTGATGACTATCATGATGTCATCCCACCGCGTTTGCAAGAACTTGTGCAGTTCATCGAAGAGCAAGTTGGGCATCCAATTCCAAATCGCTATTACACAGACACAGGTCCCATTCTTGAGCGTGAATTGGCACAACGCGCCGGGCTCGGATGGATCGGCAAGAACTCCATGCTCATCCATCCGGAAAAAGGCTCCACATTCCTGCTTGCAGAAATTCTGCTTGGCATCGAACTCGAGCCCGATGAACCCTTCCAAACAGATCATTGCGGCACATGCACCCGCTGTCTCGACGCCTGCCCCACGCAATGCATCCTTCCCAACCGCACACTCGACGCGCGCCGCTGCATCTCCTTCCTAACCATCGAAAACAAAGGGGGTATTCCCGAAGATTTGCGCCCACTTATGCAGAACTGGGTCTTTGGATGCGACATCTGTCAACAAGTCTGCCCGTGGAACCGATTCTCCCCGCCAGCGGACCCTGCCCTCAAGCCATCCATTCCGCTTCCCATGCGGACCTCAGACCTGCTTCTGACATCTTCAGAGTTTAATCAACGCTTCAAACGTTCCCCCATCAAACGCACCAAACGGCGTGGATATTTGCGCAACATTGCCGTTGCGGTCGGAAATCAAAAAAACAAAAAAGATATTTCCCTTCTTGAACAAGCCGCACAAGATGAAGAGCCTCTTGTGCAATCTCATGCCCAATGGGCTATTAAAACCATCAACAACACAGGAACTTCATGAACAAACTTCTTATTGCTACAAATAACCAAGGTAAGGTGCTCGAGCTTCAAGAATTGTTAACAGGTTCTGGCATTGAATTTGTCACCCCGGCACAGATCAACCTGCAGCTCGAAGTGGAAGAAGATGGTTCCAACTACCAGGAAAATGCCGGGAAGAAAGCCGTCGCCTTCGCCCAAGCCAGCGGAATGATCGCCCTCGCCGATGATTCCGGTCTTGAAGTGGAAGCGCTCAATGGCGCGCCAGGTTTATATTCCGCGCGATATTCACCCAAGCCCGGCGCCAAAGACAAAGACCGCCGTGATTTTCTGCTGGAAAATCTCAAAGACAAGCCGCGCCCCTGGAAAGCCCATTTCCATGCCACGATCGCCGTTGCCAGACCCAATGGCGAGATTGAATTTGCTGAAGGCAATTGCTTCGGTGAGATCATCCCTGAAGAACGCGGTACCGGCGGGTTTGGATATGACCCCATCTTCTTAATTCCCGAACTGGGCAAGACTATGGCTGAACTTGAAATGGAAGAGAAAAATAAACTCAGTCACCGGGCAAGGGCGGTAATCGCCGCAATGCCTATTTTGAAAAGAATATTCTCGGAATAAAAATGCAGGTCACGCTTCCAGCGTGACCTTTTTGTTTGAGCATAATAAAAACCAAATGGATAGAATCGATGATCGGCTAGGAAAGAGGCGGAAGTTCATCCAAAAATTGCTTTAATAACTTTGCAACCATTTCCGGCTGCTCAAGCGTCAACATGTGTCCAGTTTGTTCCAGAATATGAAGTTGAGCGTTGGGAAGATGGTCGTTCAAATATTGCGAATGTTTTGGAGGGGTCATAACGTCCTCCGTGCCGCAAAGGATGAGAGTGGGAATTTGAATTCGATCCAGTTGCATGGTGACATCGAATTGATTGCAAGCAAGATAATCGCCCAGCAAAATGGATGGACCCGTACTCAACATGCTCTTTTTCGAGAGGGCAACAAGTTCTTCAGAGGCATGAGAACTGAAGCAAGCGCGGTTGATGGTCTCAACAGTGTTTTCGAATGTTTCAGGGTCACCCACATGGTCAAGTGTAGACTGTGCCACTCGCAGTTTCGCGCCACCACCCATCACAGCCAATGCCTTAACTATATGCGGGTGTTTCAAGGCAAGTGTCAACGCAATGCCGCTGCCCATCGAAAGCCCAACGATGACCGCTGCCTCAATGTGAAGGTCATTCATAAAACGGGCAATGTCATCTGCGTACTCTTCAATAGTACGCCTGCCTTCACCTTCAGACTTACCGTGACCGGGCAGATCGGGCGCATAGATGGTTTCGCCTTGCAAGCGCCGCAAGTATGGGTGAAAGGATAAAAAACTGCCGCCTGCACCGTGAATGAGGATCAACGGCGGGCGGCTGGGATTTGCTTCCTTGGGTTGTTGAAACGAGTAGTGAATGCCGTGCGCGAATGGCATGTTTTATGCAGATCTGCGAGCGTGATGCAAACGATCGGCTGCTTCTTCAGTGAGCGGAATATAGACCTGCACGTTCGTGCCCTTGCCCGGCGTGGACTCAATGTTGAGCAGACCATTCACCAACTCGGCACGCTCACGCAAATTGACCATGCCCAAACTGCTGCTGGAACGTTTATCGTAATTTTGTGCAATAGCCTTTACATCAAAGCCTGCGCCATTATCCTGGATCTCAAGGAGCAAAAGCCCCATATCCATTTGGCGCAACCGGACTGTGATGGCTTCGGCAGCTGCATGTTTACGGGCATTGTTTACCGCTTCTTCGATGATGTAAAAAATGACGCCCTGCTTGCCCATTTCCAATTGCTCAACCGCACGGTTATCGATCTCGACCACCACCCGCTGGGAGAACGTCTCCATCATCTTGTCTGCCATGGATTGAATGGCAGCACCCAAGCCCTGCGATTCAAGGATGAGTGGACGCAGGGTAAAGAGCATATGACGGATCTCTTTAGTAGTGCGGTGAGCGAGTTCCTCCAATTTGACGAGTTCTTCGTTCGCCATTTTGGGGTCTTTTGCCAGCATGCGGCGGGAAATATTCAAACGCATCGCCATTGCCGCCACAGACTGGGTGGGTCCATCGTGCAGATCACGCGCCAGTTTTTTACGCGCCTCTTCGTACACATCCGCAAGACGTTCTTTTTCCTCTACCAAGTCCTGATAGAGACGGGCATTCTGAATGGCGATCACAGCCTGACGACCGATAATATCCAGCAGGTTGGTACGTTCGGTAGTGAAATAATCGGGTTCAGGATGGGCAAAAATAAGCACACCATAAACGTTGAAGCCGCTGCGCAATGGGAAGATATAACCGCTTGTGCAATTGCGAAGCGCCACAACACGTCCTAATTCCTGGTCATAACCAATATCTTTAAATTTGGTTGGTTCGCCTTCATCGAGTACCTTTTTCAGGATACCTTCCGAACCGTCGAAGGTGATGCGCAAATCAGCATTCGTAAAGCGGCGTGCCGAACCAATGCGCAACTTACCCGCATTGAATAACATCACAGCGCCCACAAGCGGGTCACTGGTGGTCTGTTCAGGTTCAAGGTTGGGGTTAAGAGCAGCAGCGCTCATATCTAACGCAGAGTCAAGTACACGGCGGTAACTCAACGTGGAAGAAAGCGTCGAGGTCAATTCGTAGATCGCGCGCATACGTTCATTTTGAATTGCACGCTTTTTCTCTTCGGCATCGATCCACAGGGCACGGTTCTTTCTCATATGATCGGTAAGTCTGCGACCAAGAAAGCCAAACAATGCTCCCAATACACTCAAGATACTTGCAATGACAAAACCAAGGGTACGATCCCCTATCTGCATGCCTGTATAGATCACAAACCCTGAAAACAAAATCGCAGTAATGACCGCGCCCACAAATTCAAAATAAATAGAGCTAGTCAGAATAGGCAGCAATCCTGCCCAAAATGCGGGTCCGCGAATACCGCCCTGTACCCAGAAAAAAGCCCCCGTTAGAACCATGTCTACAACAATATTGAGGCGACGGTGAAATCGAATACGGATGTTCAACCCCGCCAAGGCCGTCATCCCCAAGTTCCAAACGATCAAGATCCACAAGGGCCAGGTGGCACTTGCGTCTAATTTTCGACCAAGTCCCAGCGAAACGATCAGCCCCACCAGCATGACCCATCGCAACGATATGGCAAACCAATCTGCCATGTAGGGGGTTTCAAAACGTTTCATCATCGCCTGCCAATGATAACGAAAAAGGGATGTTTCGGCAACATCCCCGACGTTACAGTCAGATTACACCTATGCCCAAATAAGGCATAAATTACTTTTCATAGCCCATGCGATCTAAATATGGGCTCAACTTCTCAAGTAAAACCATTTGTTGATCACTTGTATAGGCATCGCGAAAACGGCCGATCTTGCCTTTGTAGAAATGCAGACCCTGCTGCCCATCATTTGCGCCGGGACGGTATTGCTCGATCACCGCGCGAACCTCGGGTTTATTCGCATCTAATTTGAGATGATTCACCAGTTTGGCGGATTCAACGTCATAGTTCGTTAGCAGGTCTTCATAACGGGCAATAAGTACATTCTTCTCACCTATCCAACGCTCCCATATATGGACGTACTCCATCATAAAGTCCACGCTCTTCTCAAAGCTGGAAAGATGCGAGAAAGCATTTGGGCGTCCCTTGGCAAGCGCTCGCTGACCATAATCAAAGGCCGAGAGCATCGCATCACGCGGGTCACGGTAGATATAAGTAATGCGCAGAATCCCCATTGAAGCCAACAAACGAGATGCCGATGAAGGTCCTGCGTGTGCTTTGATGACAAAGGTATTGCCCAGCAAAGTTGGGATGGTCACCATTGCCAATCGCCGCGTCGAAAGTACACCAATATTGCAATTCACTTCGGTGAGGATTTTTTGCAGTCTATATTTTTCACGGATGTCGTGCGCATCGGCACATCCCGTCGTTTTCATCAGGTCGTGAATGAGGTTATAGTGCCAGCCCGACCCAGCGCGCGGCATCCCAACAGAAAGAACGATCATGAAACTTCCTTGTTCAATTGATGTGTAGCAAGCCCCACCAGAATCCCCGGCACGATCCAGATGTTCGGGGTGGTAAGCGAATCCTGGGTGAAATTATACAGGGCGATAGCCACCCACGCAAATACACCCGCCACCACGGCAAAGCGTGCCCAAGGTTCGTTGCGTTTGAAAAGCGAAAGTGTTTCACCCAAGACATTGAAAAGAAATGCAATAAATAACACAAAGCCAAACAACCCCGTTTCCGCCAGCAAACGCACATATAAATTCTTCGGGTTCGGATACAAACGGTTGGATGGATTCAACTGCTTCGCAATTTCAGGGACGGTGGTCAGCGCCCAATCGGGTAGATTCTGATAGATGTAGAACCCGCTTCCTCCCAAGCCAACGCCTGTCAGCGGGTATTCTGAAAACGCTCCCAACGCCCCAACCGAGTACGCTCCGCGCGCGCCGGCGTTGATATCTACAATGTATTCGCTCAAACTATCAGCGTTGATCTCCCACAGACGGCGGAAGTAATTCTTCTGGCTCAAGAAAACAAATGCGCCAACGATGATTCCAACGAATGCAATGATGATCGAAAGGCGAAAGATGAAAGACATGAACCGTCGTTCTTTGAAACCGCCGATGAACCAAGCCCACATACCTTTAAGAATATCACGCCCAAAGAGCAGCATCATCAAGCCTGAGGTGCCAACGACGATAAGCAATCCGCCGCGAGAATAGGTAGCCAAAAGCACCAATGTAGTTAAGACCAGCAGCGCAGGCTCCAACCACGATAGGCGTGTGAGGCGGTATTTCGTCAAAACAGCAGCAAAGAGAAATGGGAAGAACGTCGTCGCGATCTGACCAGCAAGCCACGCCGGTTCATATGCCAGACCCGAGATACGATTCGTGCGGACGAGTTCACGCATCGAAAAGGCGAGTTGCCAATGGGTGACCATTTCTTTTTCGAGCAAGCCGGTGTAGAAGGTGACAGCTTGCAAGCCGCTCCAAGCGATGTTAAGGCACAAGCCTGCAAATATCCATTGAACCGTGAAACGCAAATCTTCTTCGTCTTTGTTCATCCACACGGCGCTGACGAAAAAGGCAATACCGATGATAAGAGTCACCAGGGCACGGATTGCGCGACCATCGTAGACTTGTCCGCGCAGAGGGATGGGATTGATGAGTGCGCCAATACTGGAGGCGAATAGCGCGAACAATACGAATATGCCAAGTGCAACAAACGCGCCTGCCCATGTGAGTTGAATTTTTTTACGCCACGCGAGAACAAGAAGCAACGGCAACAGCAATGCCAATGGATATAACGCCAGCGGGCGGACGAGCGTACTTTCACCCAACCCAGGAAACCAACGAAAGCTGGTGACGGGCAAGGCAAGCATGGCAAGTGCCCAAAGCGTGCGGGGCAAGTTCACAAAGGGTTTCATTTCGATTTGAGAAAAAGAACAAAGAAGACCGAAAGCAGTAAAAATCCGCTTGCGCCAGCGAGTAGATAATTGCTCAATGGAAGGCTGCGTTCTTTTGGCAGGTTCGCGGACTGGGTCACTTCGAGTTTGATAAATTCATTCAGATTGCCTGTTTGAATTTCGGTTTGAGCTTTTTCAGCAAAGGCAGTTGCCCATGCTGATGCCAGTTCTTCTGCCTTTTGCGGGTCTTTATCATTGGCATAGAAATGCCAACCCGCTTCGGCAGGTTGAGAGAGTGTCAACTTCCCTTCACGCAGTTCTTCTATTGGAACATTCAATGCGTTCAGAACATCGTCTGACCAGGCAAGTTCCACCATCTTACGAGACTCACGTTCGAGATAATAAAAGTCCTGGCGGTCTGTGTTGGTTGGGAAGGCTTCTTCAAAATTGAAGTCCACGTTGACGGTGGCTTTGGCGCGATATGGCGGCGGAGCAATGTAATAAAATGCTGCGCCAATGGCTGAGCCGATGATGGCACCCAGCACCCAAAAACGCCAGGCTTTAAGCAGGCGGATGAGGTCGTCGAGGGAGGGAGAAGTGAAAAGAAAATTCATTTGGATACTTCGATACACTCAGTACAGGTTTACGATTGTCGATTTACGATTTTTTGATCCGCCATTTCCAGAGCGGACCGATGACTTTGCGCAGGTAGTATTTTGCCACAATCGGGGAAAAGAAGGAGCCGCCATCACGATAGTGGACACGCAGCATTTCCTTCCAACCGCGTTCGTCGTTGACATTGGTCTTGCTTGAGGTGTGAATGCGAAAGTTTGCCCAGGTCTTGCCGGGCAGGTAGTGGATCGGCGCGTGTTTGGCGATGCGCACCCACAGGTCGTAGTCCATTGCGAAATAGAAGGATGGGTCGAGCGGGCCGAGTTCCTTCCAGTATTTGGCGCGGAAGAACATCGTCTGCTGCGGGATGTGGACATAGCCTGTACGGAGTTTGGCGTAATCAGTTTGGCGTGAGGCGAATTTGCCGATGATTTTTCCCTGTTCATCGATGAAGTTGCAATCGGCGTAGACCATGGCTACTACGTGCTGTGCGACGAGAAAGTTGACCGCATCGGCAACAGCATTAGGATTGGCGTAGGTATCGTCTGAGTTGATCCATGCAAGGATATCGCCTTTGGCGCGATTGAAGCCCTTGTTGATCGCATCGGTCTGACCTTTGTCCTGTTCGCTGACCCATGCAGCAATTCGTCCCTCATATTTTTTGATCACATCCACACTGCCATCGGTCGAACCACCATCCATGATGATGTATTCGATGTGCGGATAACTCTGTTCAAGTACAGATTTAATCGTCGCTTCGAGATAGGTTGCCTGATTAAACGACGGGGTAATAATAGAGACGAGAGGCAGGGCAGCTGGTTTCATTCAGATAGCTCAAGGCGATATCTCGCCGCCGTCCGCAGGATACTTCGCAAGGGATGGCGGATGAGCAATCGCTATTTCCATTCCTCATCCGAATAGAAGGACTCAGATACACCTTCTGTGATCTTTCGAATACGAGTGATTTCTTCGGGGGAAAGGATATTCTTCCAGTTATCGAGGCTGGCGCGACTATCGAGTTTGACGGAGTGGGTTTTATTCTTCGCCAGTTTGGTCGGGTTCTCGGAACTGCTGGAATTTTGAATAATGTATTTGACTCGTTCGGTAAAATCCAAACCCAAGGATTGATATAAGGTTTGATAACCGCCGATCGGGTCGCGGGAGAGATCTTCGTGGCGCACAATGTAAAAGTGGGGGTACCCGGTTCGGGTCGAGGCAACGAAGCGATAGATTATTTTCCACAACAAGGCGGCCTGCCCAATGATGTCATCTTTTGGCATGGATTCCATTGCCGCACGGTCTCCTTCAAGATGATCACGCATAAAGAGCGGTTGGTTGAGGAAATTGCCAAAGTCGAAGTTCCAGCCAAGGCGCTTGAGACTACTGACAAAACCACCAGGGTGACGGACAGTGATGACTACCTTGCTGTGTAATTGCCTTTCGAACCATGGTGTGGAGAACACTGCAAACGGATCTTTGATGAGGATCCGCTGCCCCTGCATACTTCCGATGAAAAATGTATGGAAGTCACGTCCCATACGCAGGAAGTCTTTAAAGGAGCGCAGTGATAGCACCTCGCGTACTGTGTGATATTGAAAATTAAGCAGTTCGTTGAATGCGGTGAGATGTTGTGCGCCATTCTCTTCGGTGATGTAGGTGTACCAGTATTTCACAGGCGTACGATACACACCGGGACGATGCAACACATTCAGCGGTTCGCTAATGTAAGCGGTATTGGCATCGGCAGCGAGCATCTTGCCAACCCAGGTAGTACCGCTGCGATGCGAACCGGTGACAAGAATAGGGGTTTGGTCACTCACTTAATGCCTCCATGAGATTTTTCGTTGAAAACGATTGGACAGATGTAACATGATAAAAGTTCGCCGCACAGTCATTGATCCAATGAGCTGGGTTGGAGTCTAATTCCTTAACGCCATAGACGCCGCCAAAACCAGGAATAAAAAGTTCAGTTTCGCCCTGTGCAATATGACGATGAATGAACTCATTGCGGAGGTCCCAAAGTTCGGCGCGATCACGATATTCTGGGACACTGACCTGAATGAGGTTGAGTGCCGTCCGTAAGGGATATGCAACTGAGATGAAAGCAAACAGAGCCAGAGCAAGCCATACCCCAATTGTACGGTTGAATTTAAATTCCGGCAGGAATAGTCCCAGCAAAATGCCTTCCAACATCAACATCACGATCAGCAATGTTTGAGCGAGAAAGCGCATGCGTTCCACCGGAAAACCCTGCCCAAAGACGCTAGGCGAAAAACTGGCAGCGATCAAAAGCCAGATCAGAAATGGCAGGATGATCACCAGAATGGGCAGACGGCGAGTTTCTGTAACACTGACCATGTTGGATTGTTTCAATACCCAAGCGAGAGAAAATGGAATCAAGAAAGCAATCAAGAGGGGCAGTGGCACACGAATAAAAGCATCTCGCGTGAAATGAAGTGCATACGTGAATGAGGTGAACAGGATCAAAACGACATCTGGAGATTTTTCGTGCGCCACAGACGTAACCGCGGGGGAGAACAGCAACGTTAGGAATCCAGCAAAGACGCCTATAAACGTGAAACCTGTCAGCGCGAGAAGACGATTACGATGAATGGACTTATCCCACATCCAAACCGTAAAGAAGAGAAGAGAGAAGACTGTAACCAAGGTCGCGGCGGGCGGTTCGGAAAAGCCTGCAAGAACGAATGCCGCTACGATAATAAATCCATAGATCAATGGGGATATTTTTTCGGTTGAAGGACGATTCGCTTGATGTACAAGGAACGCAAAGAATAATGACCCAAACACCAACGGCGCAAAATGTGTCATCATGGAAGAGCGCCAGTACACGGTTTGGAATAAATTAGGCGCTTGCAAAAAACTCATGAAGGCAAGTGTGCTGCCAAGAAAAACGTCGATGACGGTAGACCATTGGGTACTGGTATATTTTCGTATTTCATGCACAAGCCAACTCAAGCCGACTGCCCACAAAAGCGCCATCAACACAATGGTGATCGGGATGCTGTTCGGTCCGAGAAGTTCGCTGAAACCAACGAACAAAAGATTGGAATAGCGGTTCGCTGAACGGGATAAACCAATCGAATAGCGATCCAAGGCAGCTTGAAACGGGGAGACACTGGTGACACGTACAGCTTCGCAGTAATCGTCCGCGATGTAGCGAGAGAAGAAACCTAAATAGGCATACACCCCAATTGCTGCAAAAATGGCAAGGGCGGCTATCAAAAGAACGGGGCGAAAGACTCTTTCAAATTTATCATTGTACAATTGCATATATAAAATCCATTATCGTAGTTGATTGAATGCGCTGAATAGATACTAGTATTCAAGTATAATTCATGCGGTGAATAGAAAAATAAATCGGCGTGACCTTCTCAAACTTGCAGGAATGTTGCCTTTAAGCCTCGCGGCGGAACCCTTTATAAGATGGGCAGCGCCAAAAAATGAAAAACAGGTGGGGCAGAAGAATGTGCTTGTGGTGGTGTTCGACGCGTTTTCCGCCTACAACATATCCCTTTACGGTTACCCGCGTGAGACAACACCGACCATAAGCAAGCTTTCAGAAAGGGCGGTTCGTTATCACAATCATTACGCAGGTGGGAACTTTACCACACCGGGAACCGCTTCCTTATTAACCGGCGTTCTACCTTGGACACACCGCGCCTTTCAACCGGCGGGGATGGTGTCTGACCAGTATGTGAACCGCAACCTATTCAGCGCATTCAAAGATTACCACCCCATTGCCTACAGCCATAATGGCTGGGTGAACATCCTGCTAAATCAATTCCTAAGCCGGTCTGATGGATTGATTCCCAGGGACAAACTTTTGCTTGGGTCAGATGAATTTCTTCATATCCTGTTCAGGAATGACGATGACATTGCATCCGTCGGCTGGTTGAGGAATTTAAATGTGGAGGACGAGGGGTACGCCTATTCTCTGTTTCTCTCGCGTCTCTATAAGGAATATCAGGAAAAAAAGTTCAAAGACCTAAAGCATACGTTCCCCTTGGGGCTGCCCACTGCAGGTTCGGCTGGCTCTGACAATATATTCCTGTTGGAAAACGCCGTGGATTACCTGGCTGACCGCCTCACGGAGGTCCCGCAGCCTTTCGTCGGCTATTTCCATTTTCTTCCGCCACATGATCCCTACCGGCCGCCGATGGAATTCTACAAACACTTTCACAATGACGGTTTCAAGCCTCCCCAAAAGCCAAAGGATATTTTTGCGAAGAGAACGCCAAAGGATATTCTTGCAAAACGCGCGGAGTATGACGAGTACATCCTGTATGTGGATCGGGAGTTCGGAAGGTTATACGATAAATTGGAATCCGCCGGGTTGTTGGAGGATACCTGGCTGGTCCTGACCTCCGATCACGGAGAGTTGAACGAACGCGGGATCACCGGCCACAGCACGGAAGTGCTCTACGAGCCGGTTATTCGGGTTCCGCTGATGATCTTCGAACCGGGGCGCAAAACTGGCATGGACATTCACCAAAACACCAGCGCAGTAGACGTCCTCCCCACGTTGACTCACGTCACCAATCAGCCCGTTCCCGACTGGGTGGAGGGGATCCCGCTGCCACCTTACGGATCCGAAACGGGATCAACGCGCAATATTTTCACAGTACGGGCAAACAAGAACGGACAATACGACCCTCTTACTCAGGCATCCGTCATGATGGTGAAGGATAACTACAAACTCCATTATTACTTCGGCTATTCGCTTCTTCCGGAAATGCAGCAGGTGAAACTCTTCGATGTAAAAGATGACCCCGAGGAACTAAACGATCTATCCACGTCGAAAAAGAACCTTGCCGATGCCCTTTTGGATGAGGTGATGGTTAAACTGGATGAGGTTAACAAACCTTATCAATAAGATCAAAAGGTATGATTTCTTACAAGCGGAGTGTGTTGCACTCTTTCTATTTCATCAAATCGTAAATGATGTACCCCTCTCCCTCAGCGAAGATGGGATATGTGCTCAATTTCGCTTTGAGGAACGGTTGAAGGTCAAGGTCTTTGAAATCTGTCACAAGGAATAATTCTTTCTTGGGCATCAACTCATTCCATTGTTCTTCGAAATCCTTTTCAGCACTGCCACGTTCCCTGCCATATAACAAGTCGCCGTAGGAGGGCCATGAAGTGAGGTTCTGCCAGCCCCAATATGCCATGCGTGCGCCATAGTCTTGAGTGAGTCCGCCAAGGTTGTAGTCAGCGGTAAGGGAGTGGATCTCCGCCCACATTGCAACTTGCGGACGGTAGTCCACGGCGTTGAGCTGGTTGCGGGTGTTCCAGAGGGAAGCAATAAGTCCGATGAGAAGAAAGAGGAAAGAAGAAAAACGCAGCAGTTTTGTTTGTGTCAGTTGAGCAAGTTTGGAGAGAAGTGAATCCGCTAATGGGGCGATGGATAGTGCGAGGATGGGAATCAATGGCAAAGAGTAGTAATCGTGGGTGGAGATGTGAAAGTTAAAGTAAAAGC
>JBEBCV010000004.1:0-4522 GCA_041157505.1 Chloroflexota bacterium
ATCCGCTTTCTTTGAGGTCATCCAGGATCAACAGCGGAGTTGTACGGATCTCATGGAAACGGCGATCAAAAGATACATCCGAATTTTTACCAAAGGTCTGACGCAGATAATCTAGCAGGGCGGTCACTTCAACAAGCAACGCCTGTCCGCCCAAGACAATGCGATAGTTGCCGATGGCAGTAGCAAGATGTGTCTTGCCACTGAAAGATTGCCCAAGGAATACCAGCCACCCATTGGGGTGCTCTGCAAATTCCACAGCGGCATTATGGGCTTCATGCAGGGTCTTCACATCATCTTTTGTGACCTTGATGCGTGTGATCTCCTTGCTCTTAACCTTGTTGCCAAAGCGATCTGCCTTTTCCACCGTTGTCGTTGTGACCGCATCGGTACCAACTTCATCATCACGCGGCTGGAAGGTCTTGAAGGTCATTACTTTCATTTCGGGCAACGAGAGCATCGAAATGCCGGGGTTGCTCGTTTCTTCAGGGCGGCGATAATCGGGCGCACTGATCTTCAGATGTTTTACAAAACTCTCGTCTTGCAACCTTGAGCGGATTCGCGCCTCGACCTCATCCAACATCAAATTGGTGGTGATGACGGTCGGAAGTTTATTGATGTAACGATAGTTGATGATCTGGAACAATTTTTCCTGCGCCCACGGAGTCGCATTCTGGGTGCCAAAGTCATCAAGGATCAACAAACCCGAATTGCGAATATCTTCAAAGCGCTGTTCAAATGTAATTTCAGGGTCATCATAGGAGAAGCGTAATGAGTCCAATAGATCTGGCACAGTGATAAACAATGTTGGCGCACCGTTATTCACAGCAAAGTTTGCGATCGCCGCAGCGAGGTGCGTCTTACCGCAACCGTATCCACCTTCCAACAAAAGCCAACCCTGCTTGTTGCGGGCAAACTCTTCGCTTGCTTCAAAGGCTGTGCGCAAATTCTCGCGCTCCTGCCCAGACATAAACTTGGCTTTGGGGTTCCCCGCCTGGCTGAAATTTTCGAACGTCAAATGGCTGAGTCGATTCAAATTGCTCATCGCAAATAGACGTGAACGCGCTGCATCCGCCACATCTTTGGCGCGGCACACACATGTTTCAAGCTTGCCGAATTTCTCATGTCCGACCGGTACGTCATAGCGCACGTAACCAACTCCCCCACAATGCGGGCAGTTCGGGTCGCCGAGCGGTTTTTCCACGCTCTTAATCACGCTTGAGGAACTCGGAGAACTCGCCGTCGGTGTATCGTTTTGCATCTTTGACAGAGTCTTCTGAATCTCTTCTTTCATCTTTTCCGTTTTCCTTCCAGCGCGCCAGGATCGCCTCAATATACTTCCAATTGCGGATGTTGCGGCTCACCGCGATCTCGATCGCTTCTTCGAACCACGCGCTCGGATAGTTCTTTTCCGCTTCCTTCAACATATCAGCCAGTAAAGGGGTCAACGCCCCGATATTTTCTTCATATAGCTTAAACACGTTCGACTTATTTGGCACATACGCCCGCATCGCATCGCGCCATTGACCTTTGGCAAACGCTTCAGCGGATAATCGTCCGCGTGGAGAGTTGAGGAAGTAGAACGCATCCGCTTCATGCTGCGACTTGAGCAGGATGCCCCTCTCAACGGCTTTTCCCAATCCGCGCTGGATCTCATCTATCTTCAAACCCAACGCCTCCACCTCAAAATCCGTCTCACACATCGCGCGGAAGTTTCCCTCCAAATGTTCGATGCGCCAGATGGCATACAACGTCACCTTCAACTCCGCAACATCGTCGATCTCGTTCATCAAACAGATCCACGAATCAGGGACTTGGGTGAAAGTTTCAGAAGAGGTAAAGCCAGGGAATGAGGTCATACATTATTCCGTAGGGACGGGGTAACCCCGCTCCTACTCATTGGGTCGAAAGACCTTCGTCGCCGCGTTATCGAAGCGGGTTAGGTCACCGCGGAAGATCAAGTCGATTTCACCGGTGGGACCATTACGATGTTTTGCCACGGAGATCTTGGTGATGTTACTCTTATCGCCATCCTTTTCGTAATCATCGGGGCGATAGATGAACATAACAATATCAGCGTCCTGTTCCAACGAACCGGATTCGCGCAAGTCCGAGAGAATGGGGCGTTTGTCGGTACGTTGTTCAACAGCACGGCTCAACTGCGCGGCAGTCAACACGGGCACATTCAACTCACGTGCAAGGACTTTAAGATTACGCGAGATGTTCGAAACTTCCTGCACACGGTTATCGTTGCGGGTATCGCCTGTCATGAGCTGGAGGTAATCGATGATGACCAGGTCCAATTTATGCTCAGCATGCAACCGTCGGCATTTGGTGCGGAGTTGCAGCGGAGTCAATGCGGGCGTATCGTCCAGGAAGATTTTTGTGCTGCCAAAGACTTCAATGGCATGGTTGAACAATTTCCATTCATCTTCTGCCAGTTTACCGGTCGCAAGGTTCTGAGAAGAAATGCCCGTTTCTTGTGCGATCAAACGCTGCACCACCTGTTCATTGGACATTTCCAAAGAGAAGATGGCAACATGCTTTTTGTAAGTCAGCCCGGCGTTCTTGGCGATCGAAAGCAAGAAACCTGTTTTACCCTGACCCGGACGACCTGCCACGATCAACAAGTCTGAAGGATGCAAGCCGCGCAAAAGTTTATCAAGGTCAATGAAACCGGTCGGCACACCGTGAAAATCCGCGCCGAGTTTGGCAAGTTCCGCTACCTGATCATAGTAATTAGATAGAACCGTGCGGATGGGCTCAACGTCATGTCGTGTGCGGCGTTCGCTGACTCCAAAGACGGCTTTCTCCGCCTCCCCCATTACATTGTCAATTCCATCACCTTTGTATGCCAGTGAAGCGATCTGATTCGCGGCTTGGATCATCCTGCGGCGCAGGGAGTTCTCTTCAACGATATGACCGTACGCTTCGGCATTGATCGAGGTCGGGACCTGGTTAATGAGCGAGGTCAAGTAAGCCGAGCCGCCGATCTCCGCGAGTTGACCGGCTTTCTCCAAGTCTTCAGAGAGGGTCAACAGATCCACAGGAACGCGCTGCTCATGCAGGCGGACGAATGCCTCCCAGATCCATCTATTGCGGTGAATATAAAAATCATCCGCCGAGAGGAACTGGGCAACATCGTAATACACTTCGGGGTTAATCAGCACCGCCCCTACGACGGCTTCTTCGGCTTCCCGGCTATGCGGTACACCTGGGCTGGAGGGGGCGGTTGCTTCTTCGGGGTAGATATCTGTCATTGGGGTGATTCAGCTTTAGGCTGGGGGTGAGTCGGGTTTATCCTTGTCGGGGTCGTCGATATCCAGTTTTTCGATGAAATCTTTGAAGACGGATAAGCGGTCACTTGCGTCATCAGAAAGCGGAGGCGGCGTTTCTTTTCTTGCAGGAGCCATCGGCGCTTCGGGCATGTCTTGATCTGGCACCACACCCGCGCTTTCCATCACACTGGGATGGACCATGATCGGCGCATGAGCACGTGCCGCAATGGCGATCGCATCAGACGAGCGCGAGTCGATATGGATCTCGCGTCCATCGGCTTCAGCGACGATGTTGCCATAATAGATATCATCCTGCAGCTTCACGATCTCAACACGGACGATACGGGCGTTGAAGGCTTTGAATACATTTTTGAGCAGGTCATGCGTGAGGGGACGCACCATTTCAACTTCTTGCAATGCCACGGTGATCGCTTCAGCTTCGTAAGGTCCCACCCAGATGGTGAGATACCGTTCGGCATTCACTTGCTTCAGCACAACCACGCGCTGGGGCGCCATTAAATGCACGCGGATGCTGTCGATAACTACTTCTACCATTCCAGACGACATAGGGGACTCCAATGTGCTTATTTTAGCATAAAGGCTGAGGGCATGCTCTAGATTTACATAAGAAGAAGATATATTTTATTTCTGACCGTAAACCGTGGACGATATGTGATTGAAATGCAATTTCCACGGTCAATGGTCTACGGTCCACCGTCTGAAGGAAAAATTGGAGTTGCATTTATCGGAAAACACGACTATAATCCCGCTCGCTCAATTCGGGGCGTGGCGCAGCCCGGCTAGCGCACTTGCATGGGGTGCAAGGGGTCGGAGGTTCAAATCCTCTCGCCCCGACAGAGTAGTAAGAAAACCGTCCTGCCGGGGACGGTTTTGTTTTTAACAGTTTATAACTAGGTAACGTTTTTCGAACTCATCTGTTGAGATAAAGGTCGGAGGTTCCCCATCGAGGGACTTACGCAAACCCTCTCGCCCCGACAGAGTAGTAAGAAAACCTTCCTGCCGGGGACGGTTTTGTCTTTAATTCACGAGAAACAACATGCAATCAAACGAACCGATATTTTCTTCCGCACCCCCCACTTCCTCTCCTACAAACAAACATTCCATCATCAGCCTCATTCTGGGAATCCTCACTGTGTTTGCACTTTGCGGCGGCATGGTTCCAGTTCCCTTCACCGGCTTTATCTGCTTCCCAACCAGCTTTTTGCTTGGTCTTTTAGCACTGATCT
>JBEBCV010000005.1:0-2823 GCA_041157505.1 Chloroflexota bacterium
TTGGATTTGATCTCGTCTGCGACTTCGGTTTTCTCTTTGAACGCCGCCTCGAAAAGCAGATACGGCACGATGGCATCCGCGCCCATGCCGAGGGTGAGAATGACGTCATGCAAATGACGGACCGCGCCGCTACGGATGACGAGGGCGGCACGCCTTCGCAGGTTGACCGAGTCTGCAGCGGAGACTAGACCGAAATCGATCTTGCCTTTGTCGTCGCGTGAAAGTGGTGTCGGCTGCGGGTCGTGAGGTTCGTAGGCGGCGAAACTCTTGCGCAGGGCTTTATCGACGATGCCGACGGCGAGGATAGGGTCAAGCCAGCCGTTGCCATCTTCAAAAGCATAGGTATCTTCGAGCAAGATGAGTTGCGCGCCACCGCGAGCCGCGTCTACGGCAGATTGGGCGAGACGATCCAAAGCTTGTGGAGTCGATTCGCCGGGGAAAGTGATGGCTAAAAGGCGGGCGATGCGTTTAGGCGAGAAACGAGATAATAAGTTAGCGAGAGAAATACTCCTTTGTGTAGATGCGATTTCGGTAAGAATGGATTCATCAACGTTTGGAAAGTCCAGCACGATGGGCGATTCGAGGGTGAAGGTCACATCGTCGTCGAGTTGGTTGGGGAGCAAGGGCGGGCGTGAGCCGATGACTACTTGTGTGGAGAAATGTTCGGCTTCGCGTTCGCGGTCGATGGCGGGATTGGTGACGACGGCAACGGCTTCTTTGAAATAGTCCGCGACGTTTTGGCGCTCTGCGGACAAGGGCGCGAGTGGACCGTCATAGCCGAGTGAGCCGATGGGGTCACTGCCGTTGGTCGCGAGTTCCTGTACCCATTCGCGGTCTTCGCGTCCCCAGCCAAAGGCGGAGAGTCGATTGTCGAGAGCGGGAACAGTTGTCGGCGGGGAAAGAGGCGCAGGGACTTCGTTTGCAATGTGAGTGAGTCTTTTGTTCAGCGTTTCAAGCGAGCCGAATCGGCGCGTCGTCAATTTCAACATGCGTTGCTGAATGGCGGGATAGTCGAAGACTTCCACGTTGCGTCCGCGGTGAATTCGTAAGCGCATCTTTTCACCGGGCGAAAGCGGAACCGGGTCGATCTGCATCGTGTCGAGATGGTAGACACCTTTTTCGCTGGAAAAGAAATATTCCTTTTCGGTGTCGCCAAACCAAAGCGGACGCAGACCGAGCGCATCAACACTGAAGACACATTCATCGCCGAAGCGCGAGATGATGCCCGCCGGACCTTGCGCGAACGGACCGAGCGCCTGACGATAATATTTGTAAATGGTTTGCAGTTCGGGCGGGAGTTTTTCCACCTCGGTGAGGATGGGCGGGAAGGCAAGCTCCATCGCTTCGGTGAGCGAGAAGTGATAATGATGAATGAGCGTAGAAAGCAGACGGTCGAGGTCTTGCGAGTCGCTGCCGCCTACGGGTAGGTCCACGCCGAGCATTTGCGATTGTTCGCGCAGGCGGGCAATGGTGTTGATCTCGCCGTTGTGACCGAGCAAGCTGAACGGTTGCACACGTTCAAAGCTGGTAGCAGTGTTGGTGGAGTAGCGTGCATGTCCGATCGTGATGGCGGTGGTGAAGTCGGGGTTGCGCAGTTCGGGGTAATACTGATAAAGCGTTTCGCTGGAGCCGCGTACTTTGTACACAACGACATTGCTCGAAAGCGACGCGATGGAAACATTCGTGCTCTTTTCGATTTCCAATGCAAGGCTGAAGAGAGTCCGCTCTACATTTTCCAGCGGACCGTTGCTGACTACGCCTGCGACCTGCCACAAATATGGAACTTGCTGTCGCGCCATTTTGCCCAACGCCTGCGGACGGGTGAGCATGGGGCGTTCGAGCAGCAGGTCGATGCCTTTGGCTTTTATAAGGGAGAGAACCTTTTCCTTGGCGGCGGTTAGGTCTGTTTCAGTGTTCGGGATCATTAAGTGCCCAACAAAAAAACGACGGTCTTCTGCCAACCAGCCAGGTTTGCCTTCTTGTTCCAATGCGTGAGACCACAAGATACGTGGAATATCCGTCATCACCCCCACACCATCCCCTTCGCCGTTCACTTCCCCGGCGCGATGTCCCATAATGCTCAAGGCTGCCAGTGCGCGTTTGAGGTTTCCATGAGTCGCTACGCCATCTTTACGAACTGCAGCGACCAATGCACAGGCATCACGTTCGTCTAGCCAACTCTTTACATCTTGCGATGTTAACCAGTTGAATGACCTTTCTTGAAACGGCTCCTTATCCATAACTTCACCTCGTTGAATTGGGATTCTTAATTCAGTCCATGGTAAGAGTCTTGAGGTGAATTGCTACTACCCATATGGGTAGTGTTTGAAAAGATTACCCATTGATTTAGTATGCTTTGAAAGCTTTTGAATCTGCATGAAGGTTTTTGCATGTTGAAGATGGAGAATGAATTTTATTCTTGTGCGGATCACATCTTGATATTTTTTATTGCTTCATGAATTTCAAAAGATCACCCTCAAAATCATTGACATATTTTCCACAGCGAGTAGAATAGCGCCCAATATGTTTAGAGACCACGCAAGCATCCTCATGGAGGCTAAAGCTAAGCGCAAGCCCAACTCCGCAACTGCCGTTGCCGGGTTTGGGCTGTTTTTGGTCGAACAGGAAAATGAAAAGTATCAACGTATAGCGCTGTCATAGTCGCTTATCCCTGTTTATGTATCCAAACGCCATCCGGTATCGGATGGCGTTTTTTGTTTAATTTTTTCCCGAGGAGAACGTATGCTTGAAATCTTAGATACAACATTGCGTGAAGGTGAGCAGACACCTTATGTCAATTTTACGGTGGATGAAAAGATAGAG
>JBEBCV010000006.1:0-4751 GCA_041157505.1 Chloroflexota bacterium
ATGAGCACGATAACAATCCGATCCGTTTTCTTTATTCCTTTGTAACTGCTTTTCAAAACATAAATCCAGATTTTGGAAAAGATATTCTGGCATACATCAGTTCGGTTTCCTCGATCCAACCTGCGGAAGCCGTTCGGCATCTGACAAAAAGCGTTCTCGATACGCAAGCCTTTTTTCCACAGCTAGGGATCGTGCTTGATGATTTCCACCGCATTAACCACGCAGCAATATACGACACGCTTCAGCTATGGATCGAACATTTTCCAGCTAAAGTACAGTTGGTCATTTCAGGACATACTCGCCCTCCTCTATCTTTAGGACATTTACGTGCCCAAGGGTTATTAACAGAACTGGATGTGAACGACCTGAGGTTCACAACTTTAGAAGGTGTGAATTACCTGCAGCAATATCCTCAAAACCCACCACTCGCCCAGGATGACCTCGAAAAACTTGTCAAACACACAGAAGGATGGGCGGCAGGTTTAACATTAACCGCACTGGCACTGGGGAAACAAGGCGATCTGAGGCAATTCATCGATACGTTCAGCGGGGCACATATTTACATGCGTGAGTATTTCATGGAGACCGTGCTCCAACGCTCATCACCGGAAATTCAATCATTCCTGCTGCATACAGCCATTCTCAAAAATCTAACAGGCAGTTTATGCAACGCAGTCACAGCAGGCACAGACGGCGATGAGATCCTTGAGCATTTATGGCTGGAGAATCTGTTCATCATCCGGCTCGAAGAACAAGGCTGGTACCGGTACCATGATCTGTTCGCAGAAATGTTGAGTAGTCAGTTACAGGCACGGCACCCTGAGAAGGTGACCCAACTCCATCAACGTGCTGCAAAATGGTATCGCGAACAATACGCATCTGCTGATGCGATCTATCATCTATTATCCATTGAAGCGTGGGAAGAAGCTGCCACCTTGATCGAGGAAATGGCGTTGCGCGAACTTGAACAATTTGGAGAAGACTCACGATTGTTACGCTGGCTTCAAGACCTGCCTGAAAACGTGGTTCAAAAGCATAAGGACCTGCTTTTTGTTTACATGCGGCTTGCCAACAATGCTTTATCCCAAAAGAAGATCGAAAAGTTCATCAATTACATAGAACGCAGCATATCCAGTAAGCCCGAAATGCTGCGCACAGTCGATGAAAAAGACGTATTGGTAGAGATCCAGGAAATTCAGCATACCTGGGCACAAGGACATATGTTTGTGCCACCGGCTCCGTTGGGAGGAGGATATGATACCCGTTGGGACCTGCTCAATCGTTTGTACCTTCTCAAACCAGCCTATAGTCAGTGCCAGGAATCCCCTGAAGAGCCGATCATCGACTTACTTAATGAGGCACAAGCGCAAAATAATCTTTTTGTCATACTCATGGCTGGAGGCTCTCTTGCAAAGCGTTTCGTGCTTGCCGGACAATTAAGAAGGGCAGAAAAAACCTGCAAACAGATTCAAGAAAAAGCCATGAGCCAACGCGGACAACTGCCCGAAACTGCAAGTATCGCCTTGAACGTTCTTGGAAATGTATATTTTGAGCGCAATGATCTTGAATTGGCGCAAAAATATCTAAACCGATCCTTGGAAGTCGACCCCAACCCCACCAGCACCAACATGCCGATCCAAAACGCTATCTTGCGGGCAAGGATACAAATGTTCCTGGGGCAAAAGGAAGAGGCACTCGCAACCATTCAAACCGCTCGCAGCTTATATTCGAGGCGCCCGGCCGGGGTATGGAGTGACGAAGATCTGCTTGCCCAAGAGATCCGGATTCATATCCGCAGCGACCATTTGGATAAAGCAGAAGAACTTTTGCTGGAAGCCCCTGCTGGAACAGACCATCACTTGTTATTACAAATGCGGGCTGAAATTCTGGCGAAAAAAGGACAATTTCAGGAAGCCGAAGAGATCTTGTGGAATGTGATCGATGCCTTCCCAACCTTGATCGTGATCGAACCGCTTCAGGAGCTACGCATATTAT
This sequence comes from Chloroflexota bacterium, assembly GCA_041157505.1. Lineage (GTDB taxonomy): Bacteria > Chloroflexota > Anaerolineae > Anaerolineales > Villigracilaceae > Villigracilis. Next base: position 1,996 of record JBEBCV010000006.1, read on the forward strand.
TATCGTTGGTATTGTTTTGGCAGAACAAGATCAATCAATCGGTTCAGGTGATGACCGGAGCGATCAGACTGGCAGCGCCAGAGCAATTTATCCGTCCTTTCTTAAGTTGGGGAACAGACTGCGCACCCATCCTTTTACTGGTTTCTGAAACTCAATTGTTAAATGCAGAAGCCCATAGTTTTCTCAGTAAGTTACTCAAATCGCTCTCCATTCCCGCCACAACAGCCCGGATCCCAAAAAGTGACATGGAAGATCTCTCCACTTCTGCTTCCATTTCCATTCGCGAACAAGAGATCCTGCAGTTATTAAGCGAAGGATATTCCAACCGGGAAATGTCGAAAAAGCTATCGGTATCAGAAAGCACGATCAAGACGCATTTAGTGAACATTTATTTCAAGCTCAAAGTAAACAGCCGCATGCAAGCTGTTTCCAAAGCCAAGCTGCTCAAACTAATTCCATAAAGATGGGAATTGACAGGGTTCTTAAAAATTCGTATACTGCCAAACGAATTTGAAAAACATCCTTCTTACACAAAAGCACCAAACATATCTCACCGTTAGTGAATTTCGACTTTGGACTCGGTGAAATATTTCGCCCTACGAAATGTAGGGCGATTTGGATTAAAGAACAATTTATCAGTGAAAAATATATCTTGGACTGGCAGAACAGGTCAAACGTCAGCATGAAGCGCATGAACGTCATCAGGGTATAAGCATTCACAAAATTTTGTATCAAAGGAATCTATGCAAATGACAACCTACAAATTTCCTCACAATTTTCTTTGGGGAGCGGCAACCGCATCGTACCAAATTGAAGGCGCGTGGAATGAAGATGGAAAGGGGGAATCCATTTGGGATCGGTTCTCGCATACATCAGGCAACGTTGCAAATGGCGATACCGGTGATGTTGCCTGTGATCATTATCACCGATATGAAGATGATATAGCTCTTATGCGCAGGCTTGGGTTAAAGGCGTATCGTTTCTCGGTTTCATGGCCGCGAGTAATTCCCAATGGTCGCGGAAAAGTAAATTTAAAAGGGCTTGATTTTTACAACCGCTTGGTGGATTCTCTCTGCGCTGCAAACCTGGAACCGTTTTTGACCCTCTATCATTGGGACCTTCCTCAAGCGCTTCAAGATCAGGGTGGATGGGAGAACCGCGATACAGCCTACGCCTTCGCTGATTATGCCGCATTGATGGTAAAGCGTTTGGGCGACCGCGTGAAATCGTGGGCGACATTCAATGAGCCTGCTGTGATCGCTTTCGTTGGCAATCTTTATGGCGCTCATGCACCGGGGTTCAAAGACCAAGGCATTGCCTATCGCGTGGCCCATAATGTGATGGTGGCACATGGGTTGGGTGTGCAGGCGATCCGTAATGCGAATTCCAGTTTGAAGGCTGGCATAGTGCTCAACTTGTGGCCTTTTGAACCAGAGACTGATTCTCCAAAAGCTGCCGCTGCTGCAGAAGCGATCTGGAAAGAAAGCGAAACCCATTTTCTCGAACCAATTTTCAATGGGCATTACTCACCTGAAGCCTATGAAAAAGCGGAGCAGCACCTTACCACGGTCAAAGATGGCGATATGGCGTTGATCGCACAAGAGTTGGATTTTTGGGGCGTAAATTTTTATTCGCGCCATGTAATCAGCGGCGAAGGCAAGTTCGTTAAAGTTCCGGATTCAGAATACTCCGAGATGGATTGGGAAGTGTGCGCTCCATCCCTGCGCCGCTTGTTGGTTCGGTTGTATCAGGATTACAAACTACCGCCTCTTTACATCACCGAAAATGGATCTGCCTTCCAAGACGAAGTCAGCGCTGACGGAAAGATCCACGACCCGCGCCGCCTCGACTACCTGAAACAGCATCTGATCCAAACCCGCCTCGCCATGTTGGATGGTGTGGATGTGCGCGGCTATTTTGCCTGGTCTTTGCTGGATAATTTTGAGTGGGCACACGGTTACACCAAACGCTTTGGGCTGGTACATGTGGATTACGAAACCCAAAAGCGCACCGTCAAAGATAGTGGGAAGTGGTATGCGCAAGTCATTTGGTCGAATGAAGTAAAAGAGTAAAACAAAAAGCGCGGATGAAATCATCCGCGCTTTTTGTTACTGGTGACCAACAATGTGATGCGGCACATACGGTTCTTCGAGATAGGCGACATCCTCTGGTGTCAACTTGACCGAGAACGCGCCAAGCGCCTCTTCCAAATGCCTGGTCTTGGTTGCGCCAATGATGGGAGCCGTCACTGGGGCTTTTTGCAGCAACCACGCCAAGGCGACATGTGTGCAGGCAGCACCGTGCTTTTCTGCAATTTCTGCAACACGCATTACTACTTGTTGGTCGGTTTCAACAGTTGAACCATATTTGCTTTTTGCAACCGAATCAGTTTCAGAGCGGGCAGTGCTTTCCGCAGACCAATCGCGCGTCAACCTGCCTGAGGCGAGCGGGCTATACGGGATCACGCCGATCTTCTGGTCACGGCAGAGTGGCAGCATTTCACGTTCTTCTTCACGATAGATCAGGTTGAGGTGGTTCTGCATGGAGACGAAACGAGTCCAGCCATGTTTTTCTGCCACATGCAATGCCTTTTGGAATTGCCATGCGAACATGGCAGAAGCGCCAATGTAACGAACTTTACCCATACGTATCACATCGTTCAACGCTTCCATCGTTTCTTCGATGGGAGTTTCATAATCCCAGCGGTGAATTTGATATAGGTCAACGTAATCTGTGCCCAGCCGTTTTAGGCTGTT
>JBEBCV010000007.1:0-9246 GCA_041157505.1 Chloroflexota bacterium
TTGGGCACAAGTAACATCACATTGACCTCTTTATACGTCTGTACTTCCTGATAATAACAAAGTACAGGGATAGATACCCATTCAACCCATGCATTGTTCTCCTCACCAAATTCGAAAGAACTATCCTTGAGAGGTGTTCTCAGCGGCTCGGTGATAATTAGCGAGAAATATTGGCTGGTGATGTTGGTATAAAAAGAGGAATAGTAGTCATAGTTCGAACTCAATGCTTCATTCATCAAAACTTTTTTCTCGTATTCAGGGACGAACTTTTCTTCATGAATATAGTCAAACGTCAACAATTGACGTTGGTCGATAAAAAGTACATCTCCAATCTTTTGATATTCATTGACCGCATCTTGAATTTCAGTCAAAGCCGTATCGATTGTTTCACTATCTGGCAACATATCAAAGGATTTGGCTTCCGCAGGGGTTTTATCAGTCAGCACCAACAAAGTATTGATCTCATCGCCATAATTATAGGATCGTAATTGAATGGCGGGTGTCACTGCAGGCAGAACCAATGCTGCAACCAGAGAGAAGCGCACCCAGGTTGGCATTTCATTATTCATCACCACTTCTTTACCGCCATTGATCCAAGCCATAAAGACCGTAAAAGCGACTCCGATCAGGAACATATCCATATTGTGCAGGTCGCCACCACCGCCGATCTTCGTACTGGCGATCAAGCCAACCACAAGGAAAGCAAGGAGAGGTCCAACAATCGCAAGTTTTTGCCAAACGTTCAATTGCCATTTTTTAGACGCAGAAAGCCAAACCAGCCAAATAACTACTGGTAACACTGCAATAACCAGACCAAGCAATATACCAGTCCCATAGGTTGAATTGGGCAGCAAGCGATACCACAAAAGGGGTTGGTCGGTCACAGCATATGTCACAAACTCTGAATTGACACCTGTACTTGCGATCTGTTCTGTAACGTCAATCGGTGTTGGAGAAGTCCTTGCAAGATGCAAAAGCGGCATCAATTTTGGAAGAATGAAACCGCCGAAGGCACCAGATAAACCCAAAGAGATCGCCCGAACCCAATGGACACGATCCAACTTCCCGTTAAGAGCCGAAGCGCCTGCCAATTCAAGCATCCCAATCCATAAACCGGGAGCGAACAACCATGTAAATCGACTCGATTGGGCAAAATATCCAGCATAAATAATTAATGGGATTGCGACCCAAAGAGGTTTACGCCAGAGAAAAACAGTCAAGGCTGCAGCGAGAACCAATGGAGAATGAATGGGACCTTGGCGCAAAAACAGAAAGACCCATAAGGTCATCAACATCCAAATGCGAATATTTTTTTCGGCAACAATATATGCAGCAATGCCAACCAAAAAATACGGCAAAATAAGTGTAAGACCGATCCACAAACGCACAGTTTCGATCGTTACATTGGGGATCAAGAATGGCAACCCACCGACCAGCATTCGACCTGGATCGAGTAGAACGTAAATATCCTGGTTATCAGCTATGTCATAACGATCACGTCCAAAGCGCATCGAGTAATCCCAAATGCGATTTCCCTCTGACCATCCCATCGAGAATGGATAATCTGTCACGCCTTGTAAAGATATAGCAATCGTAAATAGGCTTGAAACCAGAATTGTTGAAACAAGAAAGGGCATCCAGTCCACAATGGCTTTCTTGCGAGTGATCATGAATGCCGTAAGAAAAACCGTCAACACCCAAAGAAAAACACGAAAATAGATCCCACTAAAAACGATTCCCCATATCGTACGTTGTAAGAACCATGCCGGGAAGAATAAAATCACAAAAGCCAGCGCCCAACTTACTACTGACATCTTATTCCGTATTGACATAAATTTTTCAACTACAGAATAAAATCTTTCGTGGTCAAGAACAGCGACCCCAACACATACATATAAAAAGACACAGAACAATACAAATAATACAAAGAGAAACAACCATCTTGGTGAGAACATCCCCACTGCTTCACCGGTACCCCATGCCACATTGTAAAACTCGATACATGCCCCAACAAGCACCCATGCGGCGACTGTAATCGCGGTTAATTTTCCAAAATCGATAAACGAACGCTTCATCCTTAAGCCTCTGCTTGATTGCGCTTACCCGGCTTTCCCCTCATCCAAGCCTTTCTTGATCACCCGCAAATAAGCCTCGCACATGCGATCGGTGGTGTAAGAGCTTAATACTCTTTCTCTTGCCGCCTTTCCCATGCGTTTACGGTCTTGCGGCGAGCGGAGCAATTGTAATATAGCCTGTGCCAATTCTGCCGGAGACTCAAGCGGCACTAATAGTCCATGTACACCCGGCTGGACAACCTCATCCACCCCTTCTACTTGTGTGGCAATGACTGGCAGCCCTGCCATCATGCCTTCGAGCAGAGCCATGGGAAGCCCTTCCCAACGGGAGGGAAGCACAAAAACATCCGATGCGGCAAGCAGGTCGGGGATGGAGTCCCACTGCCCAAGCAGTTTGACCTTATCCTGCAAATTCAGTTTCTCGATCTGCACCTGCAATTCATCCTGCAATGGACCTGCACCGCAAATCCCCGCGATGGCGTGCGGGTCAGAACCTGCCACCGTTGACATGGCTTGCACCAAAAATTCATGTCCCTTTTCATAGACCAGCCGACCTACTGCAATAAAAAAGACATCATCCTTTTGCAAACCAAGTTTTTGGCGGACTGCGCCACGATCAATATGAGCCACATCAAATGGCATGATGGCGTTATAAATGGTTTTTATCTTTTCAGGACTCACACCGACTTCGATGGCATTGTTACGAGTCCGCGCCGAAGATGTCACCAAGGTTTGGATCACGCCGCGATTCACGAGAAAGGTATGCAACCCATCACGCCACTTAGACATGCCGCGAATCTCGCCGAGATGTGTACCCACACGAGCCGGAATCCCTGCCAGTTTGGCGAGAGGAAGTCCAAGTACGTTGCTGTCGTGCGTGAAGGTGATGATGGCATCGTATCGTTCGCGCTTTAAGATGTGCCAAAGTTTCAGCAAACCAGAGATCAATTTCGGCAGGCTGCGGAGTCCGCCTGCTTTTTTGTCGAAGGCTTCCAGGTTTTGGATTTCAAATGGATAGTTCCTCGCCCACTTCTCATGCAGATTGTCGCGGTCATAGAAAAAGAGAACAGTTACTTTATGCCCATGAGATTGGAACCACAAAGCCTGCTCCAGTAAAAGTTTCTGCGCGCCCCCAACCGCCATTTGCGTTCCCAGAAGAACGATGGATAAGGGACTCATTATTTCTCCGCGATCACTTTTTCAAAGAAAACCAGCCGGGCTTCTTCCTTCTTACGTTGGTCGAGATACGGCGCAACTGCATAGAAATCCAATCGCTTGCCCTTCATTTCATAAGCAAACTTTCGGATCTGATCTGCATGGGTTATGAGGTTATCTTCTGTATTTGGGATTTGCAGAATGCTGGGCAAATTAAGATCGCTCAAATCGGTATCGTAATAGCCTAGCAATAAAGGCAAGCCATACAAGACCGCTTCACGCACCTTGAGCGGACACGCCTCCTGCATATTCTTGCGATGCAAAGCCAGAGTGCCGCATGCCACATCTGTCTTCTTCAAAACCTCGCGGATCTGCTCGTATGACAAATAGCCATGCATGGTCACATTCGTGGGAATAGGCACATCAACCTCATTGGCAGAATAGCCAACAATATTCACAATAACATCCGGGGTGGAGTGTGCAAATCGGACCAATTTATCCATGCCATGCCAGTTCATACCGGGCGAACCGACCAACGTCAGCACTGGCTTGTCATTTTGAGGCGGCGGCAGGATCTCAACCGAGGTCATATCTACACCGTTGGAGATGACTGCAGTGAGTTGATCTTTTTTGAGCGGGAAGATGCGAGTCAACTCCTGAGTGGGGGCGATCACTCCGGCAGCGGGAGCAAATGTCAGCCCGCGTGTGAGGCGGTTCATCCAATAAAAAAATTTACCGCGAGTGGCATATTCCACGCGATCATCGGAATTGATCTCTAATACAGTGGGTGCAATTTTAAAAAGACGATGGAGAGGATACGAGTACAGCCCAAAACGAAGATAGATCACATCCGGTCTATATTCGCGGATCGAGTCAAGCATCCGCTTCAACCCAGACGCACGGTTGGACTCGCGTTTCAGAAGGCTGGTCTTTGCATCGAAGATGAATTGATGTTCGTCAGGGAACGGGATCGTATCTGGAGTGAGACTGAACAGATGAACCTCATGTCCAGCTTCCCGCCAAAGGTTCATCTGCGTCTTGATCTTTTTCCCCACACCGCCCCGCATGAGTTCCGGGGCAATGTGAACGGTGACATAGGCAATGATCATTACTTGTGCAACCTTTATATAGTGTTTTCGCCAAATTTCATATCTTATGAGAAATACAGAAAAAAGTTTTGTGAAATTACCTGTGCGTCAAATTGTACTTCAAGAATAAAAAAGACAATTGATTGTTAGCATACATGCACAGATGCCTGAATTTTTTTAGGCAAGTTCTAGTACAATAAGTAGCAAGCGGTCATTCTGGCAGGAAGCTTTTGACCAGAATTCCCTCAAATACTCGATTGTCACCCCTGGAGAACTACATGCCACGTATCCTGATTGCCGGACTAGGCTCGATTGGTCAGCGGCATTTGAGCAATCTGCTTCAGTTGGGAGTAGAGGATATTCTCCTGCTGCGTACCAGGAATGAACCTGTAAAAGAAGCCTCACATTTGCCAGTGTTCACCGATCTTCAAGAGGCGCTCGACCAGAAACCCGATGCGGTGATCGTCAGCAACCCTACTTCCCGTCATTTGGAAGTTGCTTTACCTGCTGCACGTTCAGGGTGTCATCTATTCATGGAAAAGCCGCTTTCTCATACGTGGAAAGATGTTGATACGCTGTTATCCATCACAAGGGAAAAACAACTTATTGGCATGGTTGGGTTCGATATGCATTTTGATCCAGGTCTGCGAAAAATGCGCGAATTGATTAGAGGTGGGGTCATTGGGCATGTGACAGCGCTCCAAGCTCAAGTTGGGCAATATCTTCCAGATTGGCACCCATGGGAAGATTATCGAACTGGCATCAGTGCCCAGGTGGACACAGGTGGTGGCGTTATTTTAGACCTTATCCATGAGATCGATTATGTCACCTGGCTCATGGGAGATGCCAAGGAAGTGATGAGCATGAATGACCATGTCAGCAGCTTGGATATCCAGACAGAAGACACAGCAGCGATCCTGATCCGCTTCAAAAGCGGTGCAATCGGTACAATTAACCTGGATTATATTCAACGCACTGTTTCACGCTCCTGCCGGGTCATCGGTGAAGAAGGGACAATCACCTGGGATCTGGTCACCCAAAAAGTTTCCTGGTATCTGGCACAGGATAAAGCATGGCATGAATTCTCGTATGCCGGGTTTCAGCGGAATGACCGTTTTATTGCCGAAATGAAACACTTTTTAGATTGTTTAAGCGGAAAAACACAACCAGAGGTAAGCCTTGAAAGCGGCGGGCAGTCGCTTAAGATCGCGCTTGCCGCAAAAGCGTCTGCAAAGAATGGAAAGGCGGTAGATTTAGAGTGAGCTCAAAACCTCATATTGTCGGTTCGATCTGTGCCCGTGGCGGATCCAAAGGCGTTGTGCGCAAAAATATCCGCCCATTGAATGGGAAACCTCTGATCTATTACACGATCGAATGTGCACGTTTATGCCCGGAATTAGATCGAACCGTTATCTCCACCGATGATGAAGAATTCGCACAAATTGCTCGTCAGTATGGCGCCGATGTGCCATTCATGCGTCCGGCACATCTTGCTCAAGATACTTCATCAAAATGGGATGTCTTCCGCAATCTGGTAGAAACCCTCGAAGCGAAAGACTATCGTAGAGTAGATATCCTGGTCGACCTAGACACAGGTGTTCCCTTAAGAGAGCCGCAAGATGTTTCGATGTGCATCAATCTGATGCTTGAAAGCGACGCGGATGTTGTAGTTACAGCTTATGTACCCGATAGAAATCCATACTTCAACATGGTCGAAGTAGATGAGGAAGGATATGCAAAGGTCAGCAAACCCCTGTATACACCGATCACGCGCCGGCAAGATGCGCCTCATGTCTATGGGCTATCTCCTGCAGTTTACGCCATTCGTCGCGACGCGCTTTGGAAGTATGAACATTGGGCGCACTCCAAAATGAAGATTTGTTTGATTCCGCATGAGAGAGCTGTAGATATCGATACAGAGTTGGATTTCCGTTTCGTTGAGTTTTTGATGACAAATAAAAATTCCCAATAAGAGGTTAAAGCACCATGGAAGACACACAAAAATTGGACACTCAAAGTCTATTTCGGTTGGATGGCAAGGTTGCAATCATTACCGGAGCAGGTGGGCTGTTGGGCGAACAACACGCACTCGCCTTGAGTGACTTCGGTGCAACCGTGGTGTTGACCGATCTTAATACTGATATCATCCAAGAACGTGCCGGGGCTCTTACAGCACGAACTGGAAAACCCAGCCTGGCTCTTGGCTGTGATGTCACGAAGAAGTCAGACTGGGAAGCCGTGCTAAAAAAGATCATCAGTGAATTTGGGCGTGTGGATGTATTGATAAACAATGCAGCATTCACGAACCAATCCCGTTCAGCGAATTTCGCCGCCCCTTTCAATGATTTTCCACTGGAAGATTGGAATCAGATCCTAAACGTTAACCTGACCGGCTCTTTTTTGGGGTGTCAGGTTATCGGTCGGCAGATGCTTGAACAGGGTCGGGGAAGCATCATTAATTTTGCTTCACTCTACGGGGTAGTGAGTCCGAATCACAAAATGTACCCTGGTACCGGGATCAACCAGCCGGTTGCATATTCAGTCAGCAAGTCCGGCGTCATTGCGCTGACTCGGTATCTGGCTGGTCTGTGGGGCGAGAAAGGTATTCGCACCAACTGCGTTACCCCAGGCGGCGTTTTCAACGGGCATAATGATCTGTTCGTAGAACGCTTCTCCAACCTGAACCCTATGGGTCGTATGGAGCAAAAAGAGGAATTACGCGGCGCAATCGTATATCTTGCTTCAGATGCATCCGCATACTGCAATGGACACAACCTGGTCGTAGACGGCGGCTGGACAATCTGGTAAATCAACGGAGAAAAATCATGGCTAAAGAATTTCAAATTGGAAACCGTTGGGTGGGCGAGAACCACCCGCCCCTTGTATTGGCTGAGATCGGTATCAACCACGAAGGCAGTTTTGAAAAGGCCATCCAAATGGTGGATGATGCATACAAAGCAGGCTGTGAATGTGTCAAGTTTCAGTCTCATGTGATCGAAGATGAAATGATTCCAAATAATGTGATTCCCGGGAATGCAAAGGAATCCATTTGGGATATTATGGCACGTTGCGCCTTAGGTGAAGATGAAGAGATCCGCCTGAAACGCTATGTTGAATCCAAGGGCATGATCTATTTGTGTACACCATTTTCACGCGCTGCAGCTGACCGCTTGCATAAGATGGATGTGGTTGCTTACAAGATCGGTTCTGGAGAATGTAACAATTATCCGCTCATTGCCCATATTGCTTCGTTTGGAAAACCAGTCATTCTTAGCACAGGAATGAACGATCTAGACTCCATTCAACCTGGCGCCCAAATTTTGGAAGATGCACGCGTTCCATATGCGCTAACGCACTGCACTTCCATGTATCCAACACCATATGACAAGGTAAGGCTTGGCGCATTGAAAAGCATGGCACAGAAATTTCCCAATGCAGTCCTTGGATTAAGCGATCATTCACTGGGCAACTATACCTGTTTTGCTTCTGTTGCCCTTGGGGCGCGTATCCTAGAAAAGCACTTCACATCAGACAAAACCTGGCCCGGACCAGATGTGTCCATTTCAATCGATCCCCAAGAATTGAAAGACCTGATCGATGGTTCGAAGGCGATCTTCCAAGCCTTACCTGGCGATAAAGATATTCTGCCAGAAGAGCAGCCCACCATCGACTTTGCCTATGCATGCGTTGTGTCCATTCAGGATATTGCAGCTGGAGACACTTTGACCAGGGAAAACATCTGGGTCAAACGTCCAGGTACCGGAGAGATCAAAGCAGTCCATTTTGATAGCCTGCTTGGGAAAAAAGCAAATAATGCAATCACAAAAAACTCCCAGTTAAAATGGACCGACTTTAGTTAGGAACAGGTATGGACGAGGAAAAGATTCGCAAAAAGATTTTATTTGTATCCGGCACCAGGGCGGATTTTGGAAAGATCAAACCGCTGATCCAGCAAGTCAAGGATAGCGATGATTTTTCCTACCAAATCTTTGTCACTGGAATGCATATGCTTTCCGTTTATGGGATGACAGTACTGGAGATCAAAAAAGCCGGGTTTGATAACATTTATTCGTTCATCAATCAAGACAGTGCCATTACCTCGCAGATGGATATCGTTCTTGCCACAACTGTTCAAGGGCTGGCATATTTCGTCCGTGAATACAAACCAGACCTGCTGGTGGTGCATGGTGACCGAGTCGAATCGCTTGCGGGTGCGATTGTCGGCTCTTTGAACAATATTCTCGTTGCCCATATCGAAGGTGGCGAGCGTTCAGGCACGATCGATGAACTCATTCGACATGCGATCACCAAGTTATCTCACATACATTTTGTTTCCAACAAAGAGGCGCGCAACCGTCTGGCTCAAATGGGTGAAATCCCCAGTTCGATTTTCGTGATCGGCTCTCCCGATATTGATGTCATGCTTTCAGATCAATTACCAGAAATTGAAGCCGTACAAGAAAAATACAGTATTCCTTTTCAGGAATATGGCATTTTTATTTATCACCCCGTCACAACGGAAATACAGGATCTGACAGCACATATACAGGAAGTTGTGGATGCACTGATCGAATCGAAAATGAACTATGTTGTTATTTACCCCAACAACGATATTGGTGCAGATATTATCCTACATGAACTAAAACGCCTCGAAGGGAAATCGGGGTTTCGCATGATACCTTCCATGCGGTTTGAGCATTTTCTTTCCCTGCTAAGAAACGCAAAAGTAATCCTGGGGAATTCCAGTGCAGGGATACGTGAAGCACCTGTATATGGTGTTCCAACCATCAACATCGGGACACGTCAACTCAATCGCTTCGAATATGCATCCATTATTAATGTCAATTACAGCAAAGCAGAAATACTTAACGCGTTAAAAAACCTTCCTCACTCCGTTGAACCGAGCCTTCATTTTGGAAAAGGGGAAA
>JBEBCV010000008.1:0-5479 GCA_041157505.1 Chloroflexota bacterium
TTCTACCATCGCCAAATCGGTCATGTTGACCTATATATAGCTCGTTTTCATGGAACAAAATAGAACGTCGCCTCGTTCTTAGGGGCATTTAGGAGACGATCCGCGCCACACATGAATATGATCTTCCATCTCAAATGTTTGTGAAACTCATCAACCTGCAAGTGGATGAGAATGTCGTCCAATGTGCGTTTTGGAATCAGTATGAATTAGGTTATGCCAGTTAAATTATGGCGAGAGCCTCTTGAAAGCTAAAAATGAAATTATTTGAAACAGACCGTTTATTTATTCGTCATCTTGAAATCAATGATGTTGATCCGATGTTTGACATTTTCAGTTTGCCCGAAGTGACAAAATGGATGGGCGATGGAAGCCCACTCAGCCGTGAACTTTGCGAAAAGTGGATAGAGGTTTCGCAAAAGAACTATGCCACCAAAGGCTTTGGTGCTTCGGCTGTGATCGAAAAAGACATGGGACATTTCATCGGTTGCAGCGGCATTGTTTACGACTCAGAGCGGCAGGAGCCGGAGATCATCTACGCCTTTCATCCAAGTTCATGGGGTAAAGGCTATGCCAGCGAACTGGTCCCTGCCATGTTGAACTATGGACTTACTCAATGTGGCTTGACCTACATCCTCGCTACCATCGCCGAACCGAACAAAACATCTGCACATGTAGTGGAAAAAGCTGGTATGAAACTTATAGCCAAAGAACCTGACACCGACGGTCACACAACTCTTGTTTATCGAATTGAAAAAGATACTTTTTAGGAAAAGGTTTATTTATTGAAATGCAAATCTCGATCACACCTCCCGAAAGACAATTAGCCATAAAGCTCAAAGACGGACGCACCCTTGGCTGGCGTGAATGGGGACCTGTCAACGGTACTCCAATTTTGTTTTGCACTGGCGCCGCCATGAGCGGGCATCTTGGTTTTGGATTTGACGTTCTACCAAAACTCGGTCTGCGTCTTTTAGCCATAGACCGCCCCGGCTTGGGGTGCTCTTCACATCACCAAAACAAGTCTCTGGCTTCATGGGTGGATGATGTCGAAAAAATATTGAAATTCATCTATGCTAATTCTGTCCATGTGGTTGGCTTTTCGCAGGGAGCGCCTTTTGCATTAGCGCTTGCTGCGCGCGGATTAACCTGCAGAGTGGCAATCGTCTCTGGACAGGATCAGCTTTATCACAGTTCGATGCGCCCGCTTCTCATCCCTGATATGCAACAAATGCTCAACACCATTGAGCGGGATCCAGATGGGTTTGAAAATCATATTGCAGAAACATTTACGATCGAACAAATGTGGAATATGGTCATGAATATGAACGGCGAACGCGACCGTGAAGTATATGAAAACCCTGCCTTCAAAGCTGTCTATCGCCGCGCGCTCGAAGATGGATTTTCACAAGGGACAAAGGGTTATGCTCGTGACTTGATTCTGGCGCTGTCAAACTGGGGCTTTGACGTGGAAACCCTGCGCCTCCCCATCGACCTTTGGTATGGGCGCCTCGACACAAGTCCAGTCCACTCTCCAGATTTTGGTGTCACTCTCGCAAACCGTTTACCGCAAGCATCACTTCACACTTTGGATGATGAAGGCGGCTCGCTCCTGTGGACAAGGTCGCGTGAAATTCTGGAAACATTGATCTCACATTAGGAAAAGAAAATGACACCTATCGTTGAAACATCTACCCCACCCAACACCCCAACCCCGATCGGACCTTACAATCACATCGCCAAAGTGGGCAACTTCATCACAATTGGCGGGACAGCAGGCGTGAACCCCGCCACCGGTCAACTCGCCGGAGATGACATCTTTTCGCAGACCGCGCAAATTCTAGACTCGTTCAAGGTCATGCTTGAATCAGTGAATTCGGATTTGAGTCATGTCGTTCACATCAACATCTTCCTCAAGCACATGAGTGACTTCGAAGAAATGAACCGCGCTTACATCAGCAAAATGGGCGACCATCGCCCCGCGCGTACAGTCATCGGAGTGAATGAACTTCCAAAACCCGGTGTGCTGCTAACAATAAATCTGACGGCAGTGACAAGAGATTAAAAGCAAACCTCCGAAGTCTCAGAGACTTCGGAGGTTTTTGTTTAGAAACTCCATCACCCGTTCTTCGCGCTTCACCCAAGTCAACTGCTCTACATCCTTACGGGCTTGCGCACCCAATGCCAAACGGCGCGGCTCATCAGCAAGCAACTTCTCAATTTCAAATTTCCACTTTCCAATATCATCCGGCTCACAAAAGACAGCATTCCCCTCATTCAACACCTCGCGGATCACACTCAAATCCGCACACACAATGCCCCGCCCCGCCGCCATATACTCAAACATCTTCATCGGGTTGATGACCTTAGCAATGTCCTGCCCGCTCGAAGCTTCAATGGAGCGTGAGTATGGCATCAACAAAATATCCGCTGCAGCTTGATAAAGCGGAATCGACTCGTGCTTCACAAAGCCGGTCATCGTCACATTGGTCATACCCGCCTCGCTCAGTTTGCTGCGCCAAAAATCCACCAATTCTGGCGTGCCGCCCACCCACAAGAAATTGACATTGGGCATTTGTTTAGCGAGTTCAAATAACAGATCAGCGCCTCTACCGGGATAGATATGACCCGTGAATCCAACCGTCAGCCCTTCTTTCAAATTCAATTGACGACGTGCTTCGACTGGACTGGGCAACCCCGCATACTTCTCCAATTCGACGCCGTTCGGCGCGAGCAATATCGCTTCATTCGGGAACTGGAAGTTGGTTGAGCGCTCCAACGCCTTTCTCAACGCTGACGTTGTGACTGTCATCACCTTGGGAGTCTTCTGCTTCCAAAATTGACGCATCCACCACACGCCAAGTTTGCCGGAGTTATCTGCGTGCATTTCGAGCACCACGGGGTAACCCATCCACACGCCCAACGCCGCGGATTGAGGCAGCCAGGTGTAGATCAAGTCCGCACCGAATTTCTTCGCGGCCCGCTGGGCATGGACGATAAAGTCGAGGCGTTTGAGTCCGCTGATGGACGGGAGCAGGTCGAGGTCGGGGGTGAGGCGCAGACCATAGTGTGTGAGAAGCGACTCACGATTCACGGCATCCGATTCTTTGGGAGCAAACATCTTGATGTCATGTCCCAATTGCATAAGAGCCTGAGCAACCTTCATCGCCTGAATCGAATTAGCAGTCAACGAAGGAATTCGTGAGTTTGTAATAAGTGCAATCTTCATTCTTTCATCTTTCTTCTTTCTTACGAATTTCAGCAATTCCACGCAAGACCATCAGCCCCACCGATGCGATGTAATAGAACGAAAGAAGTCCGCCCGCCGCCGCCACACCATAGACCGGCACAAGCCAAAACGAAAGCGCGAGTTTGATAATGCCTGCCGCAAGCGTGACATAGACGGGGAATTCCGGCAAGCCAAGCGCCAGCAACAGTGGACGATTCCAAAAGAGGATGTAATTGAAGACCAAGCCGATGGTTAGCGCAACGAGAGCGGGGTAGGCGGCGAGATAGTCGGCACCGGAGTAAATGCGAATGACCCAATGACCAACGAGAATCAACCCTGCGCCGATGGCGATGTTATAAGCGAATGAAAACGCCGTGATCTTCTTGAGAAAACTTTTGAGTTTGCCCCATGTTTTTTCAACTGCAAGTTTATTGATCTCGGGAAAAGTTGTGGCAATCAGCGGGTCGGCAGGGATGGCGAGAAAATGTGTGATGGTGTATGCCACACGATAATAACCAACGGCAGTGGTGTCGAGAAAGAAACCCACCCAGATCAGCTCGCTCTCGCGGAAGAGTTTGATGATGGTCGCGCTGATGTTGGAACTGAACGCAAAGCGGAAAATCTCTTTTCGCGCAGTGAGTTTTGAGAAAGGCGTGCGCCACCATCCACTGCCGAGTTTTTCTTTTAGTTGTTTTTGAGCCAGAGTAAAAAGCCCAAGCCCAAGAATGGATTTACCGATGAGATACGCAATGAGGACAACGGTGATAGTGCCGCCGAAAAAGAACGCCCCCGCGATAATGAGCGTGGTGACGATGGCTTGGATCAAATTGACCGTCCCCTGCAATTTGATCTTTTCGGTGATCTGCAAAATACCTGTGGATGTTTCCGTGTTGAAATTTGCCAGCAGATTAATGGCAAAGAACGTGAACATCCATGCAATGTCGGGAGTCTTTGCGAGGTAAGTCTCAGCAAGTTGTGCGGTAAAAAACACAACAAGAAACGCCAGCAGCGAAACTGCAGCTTCGGTCAACCCTGCAGCTTTGAGCAAGGCAGAGGCTTTTTCTTTCTCCTGTTTATTCAGGTATTCGCCCCCATAACGCACCACCAGCTCACCCATGCGAAATGAGAAGACGCTGTTCACGGTCGAAGCGAACGCCATCACCACGCCAATGAGACCGAATCCAGCTGGTCCAAGCAGGCGCGTCGCCATGATGCCTTGCACCACGCTTAATCCAAGCGCGAGGGTGTTGTTACTGAACAACGATCCACTGGAACGCATTACCTTGGCAAAAAGCGGGTCGTTTTTGAATTTTGCGAGAAGGGACATTATGAGAAATTATAACGCTTACAAAAAAGACCTCGGAGGTTTTGAAAACCTCCGAGGTCTGAGTGTTACGGCGTCAGGACTTCCTTTGCCCAAGCGCGCTCTGCCATGTACCAGTCGATCAGATTCTTCAAGCCCATGCGCAGATTGAATTGCGGCTCCCACCCCAGCAGCTGGCCTGCCTTGCTCACATCGGCTTGATTGGTGAGCATATCCGCCAGGTTGGGTGGACCATATTGAACATTCGCCTTCAACCCGGTCAATTCTTCAGTGAGTTTCACCAGTCCATTGATGCTGATGACTTCATGTCCGCCGAGGTTAATAACCTCAAATCCCATAGGCTTGAGCGCAGCAATGGTGCCGCGGGCAATATCGTCGATGTAGGTGAACCCGCGCGATTGATTGCCATCACCATTGATACGCACAGGTTGTCCTTCAATGATCCATTGCACGAAACGGAACATGGCAAGATCTGGGCGCCCAGCGGGACCATACACCGTGAAATAACGGACAATGGTTGCATCAATATCATATAGATGATGATAGGAATGCACTAAAGCTTCCGCGCCCTTCTTGCTCGCGGCATACGGCTGCATTGGCTCACTGCTCGAAGCGGTCTCTGGCGTGGGATAAGGCGGATTCTCGCCGTAAATACTGGAAGTAGAGGCCATCACGAATTTCTTACACCCATACTGACGACAAACCTCCAGCATATTCAATGTGCCGATCACATTCGACTCAAGGAACACCCAGGGATTTTCAACACTATATCGAACCCCAGCGCGTGCAGCCAGATGGATAACGCCATCCAGTTTTTCATCCTTGAACAATTCGATGCAAGATTTATCAGAAATATCGCGGCGATGAAATTTGAACCCTGGCATCGCCTGAAGTTTTTTCAAGCGATACTCCTTCATACGGGGATCATA
>JBEBCV010000009.1:0-4234 GCA_041157505.1 Chloroflexota bacterium
ACTTCAATAATGGCTTGTGCGAGACTCTCTGCATTGAGTTTCCGCTGCGGAATAGATAAACCTACGCCAAGTTTCTGAATCCGCTCGCCCCAGAAGAATTGATCAATCGCTAATGGTAGGGTGATGGTGGGAATACCTGCATGCAAACTCGCCGATGTGGTCCCTGCGCCGCCATGATGAACCGCAACTTTGACGCGTTTATACAGCCAATCATGCGGGACATATTCGATGGGGAAGATGTTCTTGGACTTAACATCACCATGCCATTTAGAAGGTAGAGTCAGCACGGCTTGGGCATGTGCGATCGTTAGTGCTTGTTCAAGCATGGGTAAATATCCATGCGTACCTGGGCTGCCGAAGCCGATGGCGATGGGGGTGAGGGAGGTATCGAGAAAGTGTTGGAGTGCTTGTGGTGGTTTCCACTTAGGAGAAGCCAGTTGCCAGTAGCCAGTGATCCGTTGTTTCTCATTCCAATCTTTTGGTCGAGGCACCACAATTTCACTGAAAGCGTTGAGGGTGAGCGGTTGGTGAGAGACTGCTCGGAGGGAAGGGTCAAGGAGATGGGCGGGACCCAGCCCAAAGTCCGCGTGACGCGCGTGGTTGATCTCAGAGCGCCACGAAAGCCAGGTCGCTTGAGTCACAACCCAATGCGAGAACCAGTTTCCGATTCTTGAAAGAGAAAAACGAAACGGCAAAAGTGCAGACGAAAATTCGCGGGTGGGTGTCAGCGGCTGCAAGTTGGCGCGGATAGCGGGAATGCCCAAGCCTTCGGCGATGTGTGCACCCCAGATGGTGGGTAAGCCGTGAATAAGCAGGTCGGAACCGCGGCAGGCTTCGGCGGCGGTGTGCAGCATGTGACGATACAACGGGCGGGCTTTTTGAAGGAAGTTGCGCGTGGCTTGGATGGAGCGAATGGGATTCGTGCCGAGGGTCATCGGCGTGGAGTCACCCAGTTCAATGAGTAGGTCGGTGGGGTTGCCATCGAATGGCGAAAACCGTAGGGGCGAGGTCTCCCCGCCCTCGTTGTTGAAGAGATATGCAAACCCGCGCGGTGCAGCAACACGGACGTTGTAGCCTGCGTTGCGCAATCCTTCGCCAAGGGCGATGTAGGGAACTACGTCACCCCGTGTGCCGCTGGTGAGTAAAGTAATTGTTTTCATGGGAAAGTGACGATAGACCACTGCCATGGTTGCCATCGTCCATTGTCTATCGTCTAACGTCTGTTTTCTCAAACACTAACATCCGATACTCCACTACCTGCATGTGCAAACACTGCTGCAATGCCATACTACCTAACATGGATGGAACGATGGCATGTTTGATGGGAAGTTTTTCGCCAAGGAAGAGCAGGGTGCTGGCAAGTGCATCGGGCAGATTGCGCAGACGAAGGTAGGGCGTGAGTTCGAGGTTGCGTTCAAGGTTGAGTTGATATTTATGTGCGAAAGACATGGTTTGTGCCACCGTTCGCACGCCGGGAACATACCAGCCTTTGATATAGGCATCGAACCATTTTTGTTCGCTTTGGTTGAACGGACGTACCGCTTTATAATCATCTACAAGGATGAGTTTGCCGCCTTTGCGGAGGAGTCGGCTGGCTTCGTTGAAATATTTTTCCGGGTCTACGGCATGGCAAACCGCTTCCACTGAATAAACCGCATCGAGAGATTCGTTTGCTAATGGAACAGATGTAAAATCCCCTTCGGCAAAACGGAGTTGATCTTGCAAACCAAGTTGTTGCGCTGATTCTTGCGCCAGTTTGGCTTGCACTGGGCTGAGGGTTAATCCCAATGCGGGCGCAGGGTTTTGCAATCGCGGGTGAATGTAGAACAGACTCGCACCCACACCGCAGCCGAGGTCGGCAATTCGGGCATTTTGCGAGGAGACCGATTCGATCTCTGCTTTGATGAGCGCATTCGAGGTGTTGAGAGCGTCTTCAAGAGTTTTTGTATCTTGCATCCACAAAGTGCGATGGATGTTCTGCGCTTTTTTATGTCCGCTGAATTTCAAGAAGAGTTCTGTGTTCTCGTCGTAATAGGTACGTACAGAGTCTGTTGTGATTGGCATGAGAAAATTATAATTGAGTAGTTTGATATTATTAGCCAAAAGAGGTTAGAGAATGAACAGAAAAGCATTAATGTTAATGGTTATATTGATGATCCCTGCGCTGGCTTGTCAGGCGTTAGCTCCCATCCTTAACCCCACTCAAGAACCACATGTAGAAGACCCGTCTGCTACCATGCTGCCGGACACGAACTTCCCTGATCGGGACGCGCTTCCAAATAGTAGCGGTATTGACGGGGTACAGACATTTCCCGATAAATCGTACTATCACAACCATATTGAAGCTTTGGAAGAACCAGGCAGCGATATTCCGCCCGCTTTCGGTGCTCATTATTCCGCATGGCAGAATTGCGGAATTTACGACCAACCCGTGGAATTGGGGCATGCCTTACATTCGCTTGAACACGGCGCCGTCTGGTTGACGTATGCTTCGAACCTGCCATCAGATCAAGTGGAGTATTTGCGCAGCCTTGTGCGCGGGAAAGACTTTGTGTTGATGAGTCCTTATTCGCAGCAGACCAAGCCAGCTGTGCTCACCGCATGGACCATCCAATTGGTGATCGACTCCCTGCCTGATGAGCGTATCGAGAAGTTCATTGATTATTATGCCAATGGACCCCAAAACCCGGAGCCTGGCGCACCATGTGATGGTGCGATCGGATTCCCGATCGAATAGAGGAACCTAAAATGACACATACCTCATTTGCCACCACCACCCGCGGATTGAACCGCGATCTGCCGCCAATGCGTTTGTACGAAAAGGCGAAAAAACTTGGTATTTGGAATCCATCAGATATTGACTTGACCAAAGATAAGCAGGATTGGGCAGGTTTCTCTGATGAAGAGAAGGATCTGTGCTTGTTGCTTCTTTCTATGTTCGTGGCAGGGGAGGAAGCAGTAACTTTGGACCTGCTTCCCCTAATCCAAGCGGTGGCGCAAGAGGGACGTATTGAAGAGGAAATGTATCTCACCACATTCCTTTTTGAGGAAGCCAAGCATACCGATTTCTTCCGCCGCTTTATGGATGAAGTAGCAGAAGCAGGCGTGGACTTGAGCCGCTTCCATGGCGATAACTATCGCCAGCTTTTTTATGAAGCTTTGCCAGAAGCACTGAACGCGCTTCGTTCTGACCCGTCACCTGCCAGCCAGATCCGAGCCTCTATTACCTACAACATGATCGTCGAAGGCGTACTGGCTGAGACTGGCTATCAAGCTTTCTTCACCATGTTGGAACGCAATGACCTGTGCCCCGGCTTACGGAAAGGGATTTCATTGCTCAAACAGGATGAGTCCCGCCATATTGCTTATGGCGTGTACCTGCTCTCACGTCTCATGGCAGAACACCCCGACGAGTGGGATAACATGCAAATGCAAATGAACATGCTTTTGCCTTCCGCCATTGGTGTGATCGGTGATGCGTTTGCGAGATATGAAGTGGTTCCGTTCGGTTTGAAGGAAGATGACTTCGTCAATTACGCGATGAGTCAGTTTTCAAAGCGCTTCGAGCGGTTGGAAAAAGCCCGCGGCGCAAGTTTAGATGAGATCAATAGAGTAGCAAAAGAGAACGAGGACTGATCGTGTCGCTTACTCCCTGGAAGATATTAAGTTCCCGTCATATCTACCCCCGCTTTCGGGTGGATACTGTGGAAGTTGCCAACGGCAAGACCTTTGAACCTTTCGTATTTGAATTTCGTAGTTGGGCAAATACGGTAGCCATTACGAAGAATAATGAAGTGGTGCTGGTCAAACAATATCGCCATGGAGTGCACGAAAACCTGCTTGAACTGCCCGGCGGTGTGGTGGACGAAGGTGAGGATCCGCTGGCAGGGGCGCAGCGTGAGTTGATGGAAGAGACAGGCTATTCGGCTGATAATTTTGTCGAGGTGGGGCGCATCTATCCAAACCCGGCAATTCAGGAGAATACGCTATTTTGTTATCTCGCCACCAATGTTGAACTGACCGGTGAACAGCATTTCGATGAGACCGAAGAGATCGAAGTCCATCTTGTCAAATTGGATGAACTGCTTGACATGGTGCGAAACGGAAAATTCAAACACGCTTTGCATGTAGCCGTGTTATTTCAAGCACTGGCGCATTTGGGATACATATAAAAGTATTGTTGAACGATACGTCATTGCCCAAAGTTACTGTCTATCGTCCAACAAAGAGCCGG
>JBEBCV010000010.1:0-2642 GCA_041157505.1 Chloroflexota bacterium
ACAAAATGGAATTAGCATTGATCGGTTTAGGCAAAATGGGATTAAACATGGCGAAACGCCTCACCAAAGGCGGACATCGCGTGGTTGGCTACGCCCGCACAAAAGACACAGTGGATGGCGCTGTCAAGGAAGGCATCGAAGGGGCATACTCGGTAGAAGAAGCCGTCGGCAAACTTACCTCTTCCCCGAAGGTGGTTTGGGTCATGGTTCCGGCTGGAGCCACCACCACTGAAACGATCGAGAAGGTCGCTTCTTTATTGAAAAAAGGCGACATCATCATCGACGGTGGCAACTCGAATTACAAAGACACCATCAAGCACGCTGAAATGCTTGAAGCCAAAGGCATAGACTTTGTGGATTGCGGCACCAGCGGCGGCATTTGGGGTCTGACTGAAGGCTATAGCTTGATGATCGGCGGCAAAGAAGAAGTGACCAAGAAATTGAATCCCATCTTCGAAACCCTCGCTCCCGGCAAAGAATTGGGCTGGGGACGTGTCGGTCCGCATGGTGCAGGTCACTACGTGAAAATGGTCCACAACGGCATTGAATACGGCATGATGCAAGCCTTTGCTGAAGGCTTCGGCATTTTGAAAGGCAAGAAGGAATTTGGGCTCGACCTTTCCCAGGTCTCACACATTTGGCAGCATGGCAGCGTCGTCCGCTCGTGGCTGCTCGACCTTGCCGCCAACGCCCTCGACGAAGATACCGAACTCAAGGAAATCAAACCCTGGGTGGCGGATTCTGGCGAAGGTCGCTGGACGGTCTTTGAATCGATCGACCTCGACGTGCCTGCTCCCGTCATCACACTGGCACTGCAAATGCGCTTCGCCAGCCGTGACGAAGAAAATTACCCTGCCCGTATGCTCGCCGCGCTCCGCAATCAATTCGGCGGGCACGCGATCAAGAAAGCTGAATAGAAAATCGACAACGGACGATAGACCATTGACCATGGAAATCCATCCATCGTCTATCGTCCATTGTCTATGGTCAAATCCTTATGAATACTCCACTTTACAACGGGCTTCTTACAACCATTATCATATTTGGCGCGTCAGGTGACCTGACCCAGCGCAAACTTATCCCTTCATTGTTCAATCTATTTCGCAAACGACGCACCCCGAAGAAATTTCAGATCTTTGGCTTTGGTGGAACCGCCTTTACCGATGAACAGTTCCGCGAACATTTATACAAAGGCATGAAGGAATTCGCCGGGTACGAATTCAGCGACGAGGATTGGAATGTTTTCGCGCCTAATCTGCATTACCTTGCCGGAAAATACACTGACAAAAGCGACTTCGAAAAACTTGCCAATGCCCTGACCGAATCCGAAGGCGGCGATGCAAACCGCCTTTTCTACATGGCACTTCCGCCCACCCTCTTCCCTGCAATTGTGGAAAATCTCGATGCCACCGGTCAACTACATGAGAATGGTGCTTGGCGGCGCGTGGTGCTCGAAAAACCATTCGGCACTGACCTTGCCTCCGCCATCAATCTAAACAAGCAGGTTCACAAGGCGTTAAACGAAAACCAGATCTATCGCATTGACCACTACCTCGGCAAAGAGACTGTACAGAATATTCTCTTCACCCGCTTTGCCAACACTATCTTTGAACCCATTTGGAATCGCAATTACATTGACCACGTCCAGATCACCGTGTCTGAAAAAGTCGGTTTGGAACATCGGGCTGGTTTTTATGATGGCGTCGGCGTTTTGCGAGATATGTTCCAGAACCACCTCTTGCAATTGCTTACCCTCGTTGCAATGGAGCCGCCTGCTTCTTTCAGCGCAAGCGCTTTGCGCAACGAGAAAGTAAAAGTTCTCAGTGCGATCCAGCCCATGACGCCCGAACAAGTTGCAGTGAATACGGTGCGAGCGCAATACAAAGGCTACAAGAACGAAGAGAAGGTCAATCCTAAATCCACCACGCCTACGTATGGAGCGTTACGCCTTTACATCAATAATTGGCGCTGGAAGGGTGTGCCGTTCTATCTGCGTTCCGGCAAGAACCTCGCCGAAAAGCAAACCCAGATCATCATCCAATTCAAAGAGCCGCCCACGACCATGTTCCCCATGCAGACCATGAAGCCGAACATTCTCGTGCTCTACCTCCAACCCGATGAAGGCGTCCATTTGCGTTTTGAAGCCAAAGCGCCAGATACGGTCAACGAGACCCGCTCTGTGGACATGGAATTTCATTACGATGATGCCTTTGGCAAATCTGCCATTCCCGAATCATACGAACGCCTCCTGCTGGATGCCCTGCAAGGCGATGCCTCCCTCTTCACCCGTGCTGACGAAGTGGAGACGGCCTGGTCACTGATCGACCCCATCCTCCAGACCTGGGAAACGCATCAGACACCACCGTTGGCTGTTTACAAACCCGGCAGCTGGGGTCCACCCGAAGGCTACGACCTACTCGCCCGGGATGGTCGTCGCTGGTTGAACGAAGAAGCCAGCATGATGCTTGAAAAATAAAATAATGTTCGTTAGATGAGGGAAGGTAAAGAAACGAACTGTAATGAGCACAACCATAAAGGTTGTGCTCATTTTTTGTGAAACCAAATAGACCATTGCCTATGGTCAGTACACACAACTTCCACACATTTCCTCCATTCCTTTGTAATACTGCTGTGCAAAAATA
>JBEBCV010000011.1:0-3717 GCA_041157505.1 Chloroflexota bacterium
AATTGATTCTGAAGTTGGGCGCGGTACGACGTTGAAATACAAGATCCCTTTACCGAGGTAAATATGCTGAAAATAATCATTGCCGATGATCATCAAGTAGTGCGCCGCGGGTTGACATTTACGGTTGACGCCGAGAAAGATATGCGTGTGGTGGCAGAGGCGCAGAACGGCGCGGGTGTGTTGGCGTTGATCAAGAAACACAAGCCAGACGTGGTGTTGATGGATCTGCAAATGCCAGAGATGACCGGTGTGGATGCGTTGAAGCAGATCCGCCCGGAATACCCAGACCTGCCGATCTTGATATTGACGACATTCAGCGATGATGCGCATATCTATGCAGCATTGCGTGCAGGCGCAAGCGGATTTTTGTTGAAGGAAATGAGCGGGGATGATTTGGTAGCAGCCATTCGTGGAGCGGCGCAAGGCAAACCCCAACTGCATCCTGATATCGCAAAACGTTTGATGGCACGTGCGCCCATGCCTGATGACCCCTTCGATTCGTTGACCGAGCGCGAGCGCGGCATTTTGAAATTGCTGGCGCGAGGGAAAAGTAATAAAGAGATCGCTGGCGAGTTGTTGCTGACAGAGATGACAGTGAAAGGATATGTCAGTGATATGTTCGTGAAGTTGGGGGTGAATGATCGCACACAGGCGGCGCTGATGGCGGTCCGCTATGGGTTGGTGTTGCCGGAAGAATTGTAAATTTTTATTTTGTCACTCTGAGCAGAGCGAAGAGTCTCTACTTTGACCCCCAGAGACCCTTCGGTCGTAAAAGACGCTCCCTCAGGGTGACATGGGTTTGGTACCCACCAAATAGGGGGAGAGGTTCCCCACCTTTGCGGGCGGACGTCCTTGAGCGGGGAAAGTATCCTTTGGCTATCACTTGAAGGAGATAGCCGATGGAAACAAATTTAGTTCTCGAACAACCTGCTTATAAAACAACCACTTTTCAATTTCTATGGAACGTCTTTCGTAACCCGCTGCATGCATTGACCGATCTTGCGCATGAGCAGGGCGATATTGCGCGGGTCAAACTGCGCAAGCGTGATCTCTTTCTGCTGAGCCACCCGGCTTTTATCGAACAGGTTTTGGTACGACAGGCAGATAACTTTGTAAAAGGTCCCAGCCTTCAGAGGGCGCGCATCATTCTAGGCGAAGGTCTGCTCACGAGTGAGGGCGAAGAGCACCTTACCCAACGCCGCACATTACAGCCTGCGTTTCACCGTCACAAGATGGAAGAGTACATTCCCTTGATGACCGAAAATACGATGACGCACATTACAGACTGGCAATCGGGTGGGTGTGTGGATATGTCTGATGGCATGATGCGATTAACGCTCAACATTGCCTTGTGGTCGTTCTTTGGGAGTGCTCCTAAAGGCGCAGTAGAAAAGGTCAGTGATGCAATGAAGACGTTGGTGCGGCTCTTTCCGCTGGCGCAGATGCCTTTGCCTGAATCCGCTCACAGCTTGTTCCCAAGCTTCAAAGAAGCCAAAGCAGATTTGAGCGAAGTCACTGAGGCGTTACTCAAGAACCCACAGTCTGAGCATGCCAAGCGCGCTCTGGTCAACATCCTCAAAGAAAATCACAAAGACCAATTTACCGATGAGCAGATCCACGCGCATGCGCTCACGTTTTTATTGGCAGGGCATGAGACCACCGCGCTGCTGCTCGCCTGGTGTTGGGATCTGCTTGCGCATCATCCCATGACGCAATCCATTTTGCAGGCGGAGGTCGATTCGGTTCTGGGTGACCGTTTGCCTACGCCCGAAGATATTCAAAAACTTCCGTACACCCGCGCCATTGTGAAAGAAACCTTGCGAATGCGTCCGCCTGCCTGGGCGATGGGACGTGAAGCTCTGAGTGATTGTGAGATCGGTGGACAGTTCATCCCAGCCGGTTCGACCTTGATCATGAGTCAGTGGGTGACACATCACGACTCGCGTTTTTATGACGAGCCGCTTCTCTTCCGCCCCGAACGCTGGTTCGACCTCGAGGGAACTTCAACTCCCCGTTACAGTTTCTTCCCCTTTGGCGGCGGCAATCGAGTTTGCATTGGTGAGCATTTTGCCATGACCGAAGCCATTGCCATTCTGGCTGTCGTTGCGAGGCGCTGGAATATCTCACCGGCTCAACGTGAACTTGCCATCCCGAAACCAAGTGTGACGCTGCGCCCTGAAAAAAATCTGAATGTGATCGTGACGAAACGATAGAAACCAAATTGGAGATATAAAATGAAATCTTTTCTTCGAACCATCGTATTGACCTTTATTCTCACCGCCCTTATCGTCGCTTGTGGACTTCCAACAGGCACGGCTGACCCGAACGTTGTCAACACAGCTGTAGCTGGGACTCAAATAGCGCAAGTCCTTGCGCAGGCTACTGTCAATTCCAATACATTGACCGCCATGCCTGCCACCCCAACCCCGGGTCCCACAGTTGAATATGTGACGCTTACCGAAGAAGAACTTGCCGCCTTGATCGACCAGGCTGTTGCCGAAGCCATAGCCGCTACCGAGCAGACCACGACCAATGTGTATTACGTGACGGAAGATGACACGGTCACAACTGAAGAAGTGGAATACGTATACAGTTATTATTACTATGCTGATTATTATGTTGCCTATGCCGAAGAGTTGATCGCTGAATATTACGAGTTGTATTCAGACCTGGCATACGAAATGATCGCCGAACTGAATGCCATTGAATCTGAATTGAATCAGATGAACGATACGCTTAGCTCCATTGACCAGTCTCTTCAGCAAATTTCATCCACATTGGATCAAGGACTTGCCCTTGCTGAAGAGACCATCACTCAACTTGAAACCGCTGCGCAAACCGCCCAGACCAACGCACAGGAGTTGAAATCTCAAGCGCAGGACATGATCT
Organism: Chloroflexota bacterium; assembly: GCA_041157505.1. Taxonomy (GTDB): domain Bacteria; phylum Chloroflexota; class Anaerolineae; order Anaerolineales; family Villigracilaceae; genus Villigracilis. The sequence goes on from JBEBCV010000011.1 coordinate 2,890, forward strand.
CGGTTCTTCATTCAGACCAACAAGGTCGCTTGGATCAGATCGGACAGATCCAGCCGAACAATATCCCAACCGATAAGATGTCTGCTTTGCAGTCTGCCTTCTCGTTCGTAGATTTTGCCAAAGGAGCATTGAGTGACAATAAACTCACCCGCGATGAACTGCTCAACCTCGCTCAACTTGGCAAGAACGCTCAGACGGGCTTCCAGCAATTTGGCGGCGCCGATGTAGTCGGACCAGATGTTTCTCAGTTTGCAGGTAAGTTCGATGAGATCGGTCAGCAGTTTGCGCGCGGCGAGATCAATCGTGGACGAGAGAATCTCAATGGTTTTGAAGGTTCATTGGGAAACCGCCCTAATTTTGGCGGCGCAGGTGGCGGACCCAATCTGCCTGGCGGTGGAGGTGGTCGTCCGGGGCGCCCATGAGCTAGTGACAGTTCCAAACGCACTGGCAGAATTTGTCAGTGTGTTTTATTTAAAAGGTTGTAAAATAAGCTGATCAACTTTCAAGGGAGGTAATCATGGAAGCTAACTCCAAACCTACATACCGAATTTCTGACCTGCAAGAATCAGATAGACCGAGAGAGCGGCTTGCATCTTTAGGTCCTCAAGCATTGACCAATGCTGAACTGCTTGCCATTCTGATTCGGGTGGGTGTTCAAGGTGAAAATGCAGTGGAGGTTGGGCAGCGTTTGTTGACCAGGTTCACTGGGCTGAATGGTTTGCATCGAGCACCATTTAAAGAATTGATGGATCAGCATGGGCTGGGGGAAGCCAAAGCGGCTCAGATCAAAGCTGCCATTGAATTGGGGCGCAGACTTACCCTTGAGTC
>JBEBCV010000012.1:0-3176 GCA_041157505.1 Chloroflexota bacterium
TCTGAACCGGAATTTTTGTATGTCGTGTTGGGTGAAGCAATCAAAGCTGGTGCAACCACGTTGAACATTCCCGATACGGTCGGCTACACCACGCCCGATGAATTTTATACGCTCATCAAAGGCATCATCGAGAACACGCCGGGCATGCATGAAGGTATTACCGTCTCGGTGCATTGCCACGATGACTTGGGACTCGCCACCGCCAACACGTTGGCGGGCATTCGTGCGGGTGCACGTCAAGCCGAAGTGACCGTGAACGGAATCGGCGAACGCGCTGGCAATACCTCGCTCGAAGAAGTAGTGATGGCATTGAAGACGCGCCACCCTGTCTTTGGTTTGGAAACAGGCATCGAAACGCCGCAACTCTCGCGCATTTCCAAGCTTGTCAGCAATTACACGGGCATCGTGGTGCAACCGAACAAAGCCATCGTTGGTTCGAATGCCTTCGCACATGAAGCGGGCATTCATCAAGATGGCATGCTCAAACACCAGAGCACGTATGAGATCATGCGCCCTGAAGATGTCGGCGTGAATCAGACCAACCTTGTGTTGGGCAAACATTCTGGTCGTGCCGCGCTGCGCAACCGCCTTGCCGAAATGGGTCATTCCCTCGACGATGTTGAGCTCGATAAAGCCTTTGCACGCTTCAAGGACCTCGCCGACCGCAAGAAGGTCATCACTGATCTCGACCTTGAAGCCCTGATTGCCGACGAATTCTACAAACCGCGCGATGTGTACCTGCTCAATGGCTTGCAAGTGACCTGTGGCACGATGGGCATGCCCACTGCCACCGTCCGCTTGCGTGGACCGGATGGAGTCGTTCACACACATGTTGCCATTGGCACAGGTCCGGTCGATGCGACCTATAAAGCCATCGATCAGATCGTCAATGTCCCCTGCACGCTTTTGGAATTCAACGTTCATGCCATCACTGAAGGCATCGATGCGTTGGGTGAAGTGACCGTACGCGTGCAGAGCGAAACAGGCGCAACCACCATGGATGCCCAAAGCGAAGTGGAATATTCCCGCGTGTATGGTGGTCATGGCGCCGACTCAGATATCATCGTTGCCAGCGCCAAAGCCTATATCAATGCATTGAACAAACTTATAGTTGCCCAAACCGAAGGCAAAGGAAAAGTGCCGAACGATTTTGGGGTGATGCTCGGATAATTGACTGTTGGCACTGTCCATCCACAATTAGGAGAAAACCATGAACACTCAGAATGAAAATGCCCATTATGACCATCAGTCATTTGACCATTACCCGACTGCTCCCATGTATCCTGCTGGCTGGGACTTGAGCTCGCTTCATCCCACATCGACAGTTGATTCAAAATCCGAGTCAGACGACTCCGCTGAAAACGAATCTTATCAATCGTAAATCCAAAATCGTAACTTGAAAATTCATTATGGCTAAAACACTCTTTCAAAAAATATGGGACTCACACGTAGTCACCGAACAAGAAGGCGCTCCTGCGGTCCTTTACATTGACCTGCACTTGGTCCACGAAGTGACCTCACCTCAAGCCTTTACCGGTTTGCGCCAACGCGGCTTGAAAGTCCGCCGCCCCGATAAAACCCTCGCCACGATGGATCACTCCATCCCGACCACGCCCATCGATGTGCCTATTGCCGATCAACTCGCTGCGGCACAGATCAAGCAGATGGAAACCAACGCGGCTGAGTTCGGCATCACCCTGCACGGCATGACCAGCCCGCACCGCGGCATTGTTCATGTCATCGGACCGGAACTCGGACGCACCCAGCCTGGTATGACCATCGTCTGTGGTGACAGTCACACTGCCACACATGGTGCATTTGGCGCACTCGCATTCGGCATTGGCACCAGCGAAGTGGAACATGTTCTTGCGACTCAGTGTCTCTTGCAGAAGAAACCCAAGACTTACGAAGTCCGCGTGGAAGGAACCCTCAAGCCCGGCGTTTCATCCAAAGACATTATCCTTGCGTTGATCGCCAAGATCGGTACAGGTGGGGGAACGGGACACGTCTTCGAATACACTGGCTCGGCAATTCGCTCTCTTACCATGGAACAGCGCATGACCATCTGCAACATGTCCATTGAAGGCGGCGCACGTGCCGGCATGATCGCTCCCGATGAAGTGACCTTTGAATATCTCAAAGGTCGCGAGTTCGCTCCTCAAGGCGCGGACTGGGACAAAGCCGTTGCCTACTGGAAGACCCTTGCTACCGACGAAGGCGCTACCTACGATAAATCCATAACGCTCAACGCGGATGAGATCGAACCGATGATCACATATGGAACCAACCCTGGCATGGGCATGGGCATCACTGACCGCATCCCTACCGCGGAATCTTTCAGCGAACCTTCGCAGAAAGCTGCGTTCGAAAAAGCCATGGCGTACATGGGTCTGCAGCCGGGACAGTCTCTGCTCGGTCAAAAAGTGGACGTGGTCTTCATCGGCTCCTGCACCAACTCTCGCATCTCCGATCTGCGCCTTGCGGCTTCCATCATCAAAGGGAAGAAGGTCGCAGACGGTGTCCGTGTGATGGTCGTGCCTGGTTCACAAGATGTAAAGAAGCAAGCCGAGCAGGAAGGTCTCGACAAAGTATTTAAAGAAGCGGGCGCAGAGTGGCGCGAAGCAGGCTGCAGTATGTGTATTGCGATGAACGGCGATCAACTCCAGCCCGGTCAATACGCCATCTCCACCAGCAACCGCAACTTTGAAGGACGTCAAGGCAAAGGTGGAAGAACATTCCTCGCCAGCCCTGTCACCGCTGCAGCAACTGCCATCCACGGCGTTGTCACCGATCCGCGCACAGTGCTCTAACCCGTAATGTGTAATTCGTAAAATGTTCATTACCTTTCACGCATCACGCATTACTCAATCGTAAATCGTCAATCAAAAATCGGAAATCTAAATGGCTCAATTCACAACCTTAACCTCCCGCGCACTTGCCATCCCTGTCAACGACATCGACACGGATCAGATCATCCCTGCGCAATTTCTCAAAGTGACCGACAAGAACGGTCTCGCCGACGCGCTATTCTATAACTGGCGCTATAACGACGATAAATCTCCGAAAGCAGATTTCATCATTAACAAGCCCGAGTCACAGGGCGCACAAATCATCCTTGCAGGTGACAACTTCGGCTGCGGTTCGAGCCGCGAACATGCGCCATGGGCGCTCACTGC
>JBEBCV010000013.1:0-5097 GCA_041157505.1 Chloroflexota bacterium
GTTCCAGTCATTGGCTGGGGCGCAGAAGTGATCGTGGCAATGCTCTTCGTCTTCTTTTTAGGAATGCTGGCGAATCTCTATTTTAGTAAAGGAACAAAAAAGCCCTGACAGATTCATAACATCTGTCAGGGCTGAATATACCAACTCATCTTTTATGGCATAGGCGGCACTTTAAGCAGCACACCAACCAAATAGCCAGCCATCGCACTGATGGTTCCGATCAGCATCATCTCCAAGCCACTGCGGGTGGGTTTGCCCACTGTCACACGCGCTTTGTAAAAACCGATACCGAACAAGACCAGCGCCGTCACCAACACCGACATCCACATACTTGTAGAAACAGACAGGAACACGAACGGCAAGATCGGCACCAGCGACCCGATGATCGCCGAAAGCCCGACCACCCATGCCGCCTTCATGGCAGTACCGCGATCCACCGGTGAGAGTTGATGCTCTTCTGCCATCATCACCGCCACCCATACATCTTTGTTGGCAGTGATCGTCTCCACGATGCGGTCCAATAATTCTCCTTTGAACCCTTTTCTTTCATAAATATCGCGGATCTCTTTCTTCTCAAGGGTGGGCGCTTCTTGAATATGACGATATTCGCGTTCACGTTCGCTTTGGTATAGGTCCGCATCGGCAAGTGTGGTCGTGAACGCCACCGCACCCATCGAAATGGATTCGGCAAAGGTTGTTGCCAACCCTGCCACCAACACCACACGCACATCGCTCGTCGCCGCAGCGATCCCCAGCACCACGCCGAGGACGTTGACCAAGCCATCTTGGGCACCCAGAATAAAATCCGAAAGACCCGAACCGCGCTTGTGTGGATCAACGTTGTTATGGTGGATCAATTCTTCATGCAGAGTTCTCGGGGTTATCGTATCCATACCCAAATCATACTCCAGGCACAGAATTATTTATAATGGATGAATGTCACACATCAAGTTTATCGTTAGTCTTTGTATCACAGCGCTTGCCTGTCAGCTACAAGCAGCCCCCATCCTCCCCACAGAGACCCCGACGCAGACTCCCACTGCAACTCTTCTTCCAACAGCGACCACAACTCTCAGTCCTTCCATCACGCCTACCCCCACGCCTCTCGCGCGCCGCGTCTTGATCCTCTCCATAGACGGTTTTCGCCCCGACGCCATTCCACTTGCACCGATGCCGTTCCTCACATCACTGCTCGAACGATCTGTATACTCCCTCACCGCACAGACGGTGTATCCCAGCGTGACGCTCGTCTCGCACACCTCCATGCTCAGCGGACAATGCCCCGCCAAACACAAAGTAGATTGGAACGACTACATCCCCGAAAACGGCTACGCCCAAGTGACTGACCTGTTCGACATTTCGCATGCTGCGGGCATGCAAACTGTAATGTATGTTGGCAAAGAAAAACTGCGCCAGATCACTGAGCCGGGCAGTACGGATATTTACAAGTTCATCAACGACCGCGACCTTGTCATCACAGATGACCTTATTCGAAACTTCCCCGCAGATTTTCAACTGATGTTCATTCACTTCCCCACCACCGACTGGATGGGGCACGAATACGGCTGGCTTTCTGGCGAGCAGCTCAGTGTGCTCTTCCGCGCGGACCAAGCCCTTGAAAAATTAGTGAACGAATTGACCCAGCGCGGCTTGATGGCTGAAACGCTGTTCATCATCACCGCCGATCATGGTGGGCATTCGACCACCCACGGCACAAGCCTCTACGAAGATATGACCATTCCGTGGATCGCATTTGGCGCAGGCATCCAACCTGCTGCCTTGAACTCATCCATCACCACCATAGATACTGCCTCCACCGCCGCCTTCGCCCTCGGGTTGGAGATCCCCGCCGAATGGGATGGCATACCCGTGCATGAGGCATTTGGTTTACCCATTGAAAAAACATCCATAGGATGCAGCAAGTAAAATATCACTTTTAAATTTAGAAATGAGGTCTTAATGGAACGAATCCTTGAACCTGAACTAATGGAAGACGCAGAACAAGCCCTAGCCTATTCACATGCAGACTTTGCCACTTCACACCAAATGCGTGTGACCTGGTTTCAGGAACGCTTTGGCAGGGAGACACACCCCGCCTCCATCCTCGACTTGTGCTGCGGCGGCGGTGATATGACCTTTCGCTTCGCCCGTGCGTTTTCCAACACCCGCATCCTTGCTGTAGATGGCTCACAAGCCATGCTCGATATTGCCCATAAAGATGTACAAGCCGAACCAGAGATCGCTGCTCGCATTCAATTCGTAAAAGCCTTCTTACCCAGTGACGCTATTCCCAAGGCTCATTACAACCTGGTGATGTCGCATAGTGCCCTACATCACTTCCACGACCCGAACGCTTTATGGGAGACTCTCCGTGCCCACACCCGCCCAGGGACATTGGTCTTCGTCTCTGACTTGCAGCGTACCCAAAGTGTGGAAGCCGCCGAGCAGCTTGTGCAAGAACGCGCTGCGAACGAACATCCGATCTTACAAAAAGATTTTGCTGCATCACTGTGTGCCGCCTTCACCCCTGAAGAGGTCCGCGAACAACTCAAAGCCAATGGGCTGGAAAAACTAAAAATAGAAGCCATCAATGATGTGTATATGTTGGTATATGGAGTGATGTAAGTTCCACTTCAAATAAAAAGACCGACTGATATTCAGTCGGTCTTTTTATTATTTTGCCTGTTAAGTATAAATAAGTGAAATAAAAGATGCCCTCTCAAAACAGCAGGGCATCTTAATAGACATGTATCGAATGGATTACTTACAATAACTGACGGACCCGGTCACAGTGGCGGAACCGCCATTGGCATTCACAGATTGAACACCATATACCACGGTGGGAGATTGGGGCAGTAACACGGTAAAGGTTTCTGTGAATTTTTGCGTATTCGCAGGTACAGTAGTTAAGAAAACTCCATCTTTGAAAATATTGAATCCGGTCTCATTATCTGAAGCATCTGACCAGGTGAATTGCACGACCATCTTGTAACTTGGGAAGAGGTCATTAGGCTGGGTGATGTTGGTGCACTGACGGGTAATATCCTGATTGGTGGGTGCAGCAGGCGGAGGCGCGGCAGGTTGCGAATTATCCTCTTCCTCATCATTGTTATTATTCGAGTTATTTGATTGATTCGAATCATTCGAATTCGAAGATTGGACTACCGGAGCAGGTGGCGGTGTGATCTCTGGCAGCACACTGGCATCACCATCGACGATCGCGTACTGACCCCAAAGCCAGCAGGTGCCGCCTGTTGGCATGTTAATGATCCAATATCCTTTGGGAGTATATTTACCGACCACTTCAAAGTCGCTGCCTGGTTGGACGGTCATCATTAACTGATAGACTACGTCTGGACCCGTACGGCAATTGGTAGCCGTGCTCACTGAAACGGTCACAACTTTGGAGACCTCTTCAGTGGGAACATCTGTCGGCAAAACTTCAGGTTCTTCTGTGCTGCTAACCTCGGTTGGTTCTTCAGTGCTGACTTCGGTCGTATCAGTCGAGGTTTGGGCAACAGGCAGGTTACAAGCCAATGCTGCAATCGCTAGAACGGTTACTAAAATAAGAATAGGGTGATTTCTCTTCATGATAGCTCCATATAATTTGATCGGCTCAAATTATATGGAGAGTACGCAAGCCAAACATCCCACAGAAGATGGATGACCTTTGGCTGTTTCATTGATGCCCCCAATATCCCATTGTGATTTCCCTCTTATTGCTCAAGCCCTGTGGCTCGAAACACCAACCAGTAAAAACAAACTGAAAAGAAGATATAGACGATCGTCACTGCCATAACAGGCAGACTGAAATTCTGGAAGGAATAGTTCACCAGCAGCAACGTGCCTGTAAAGAAGTGGCTGAAGTTTGCCAGCGATACTGGGCGGGCATAAATGCCGCCAATGGCGCTGTCTTTTGCCGTCCAGTTCATCATGGCGAAAGCGAAGTAAAACGCACCCAGCATCTGCACCAAAATAGACGCGGAGTTTGTCACCTCCACCCCCTGCATGGACAATACCAGATCGGGCAGGAACATAACAAAAACGCCTGCTGCACCAAGGACAAGACTGCTGAAAGTCATCAGTAATTTTGAGTTCATACCATTTCAAGCCTTTAAACGGGTTTGCGTATTGATGAAAAGATAATAGATCGCCAGCCCTGCACTATAAAGCAGAACCGCCAAATAAACAACAAGATTGACATACCGTTCGGGTTTGACCGTGTTGAGCAAGCCAATGAAAGGAAAGATCAGCACCAGATCATACGCGAGAAAACTAAGCAATTGCCCCAGCGCGTTATGCCATTGCGGGCGGAACATGCCATAGAGAAAGTAAAAAGCGTCTCCAAGGAAGATACAGCCAAAGATCACGGATGTATCGGGGTTTAGAGCCCACGGAAAGATGGGAACCTGCAGGATCAGTGCCCCGCCCGCGAGTAAGAGAGAGGCGATGAATATCCAAAATGAGGTGCGGACCAGTTTGGGCATGGGACGCGAATCTTTGAGGGGAATCCTTAAACTCCAAAAAATAGCGATCAAGCTGACAACTGCAGACAGGGCGGAAAGCAAGCCGTATAAGGTCAGGTCGCTGCGCCCTTGAGATACAAGTTTGAAAAAATAGATGGAAGTGGTGATGGCAATGACAAAAATGTTGAGTGCGCCTGCTGGCAATGCACCAAATTCGCCGGTCCAACCGACCCAAAGTGCGGCGGCACTGATGGCGGCCAGAATGGAGCCGACGAACAAAAAGGAATAACGTCCATCTTCCCATGGCCAGGTGGTCACAGCAAAGGGAAGTTGAAAGATGTAACCAAATGCAAATATAAGTATGACCAGCCCCCCAACGATAGTTAATCCACGAAGAAGTTTCATGTAAGGTTACCTTGTAAATTTATTTTTGGTATTAACCCCTTGTCTTTGATCAGGTGTCACCCCTTTTAATTTCTCGAACGAGTTGACAGGAATTTCTTACCGTCGGTAACAAGAATCGATGATCTGTCCATCTGGCTTGATATAGCCGCACCAGGAAGAATCATGGACCGTATCGATAATGACGACTTGTTGCTCTCCATCGTCTGCTGCCGCCTGATAAATGATC
>JBEBCV010000014.1:0-3073 GCA_041157505.1 Chloroflexota bacterium
ATCGATCAACCGCCGCCCGTGCTTTATATCCGCGGTGAATATTTGATGGATGACTTATTTGCAGTTGCCATCGTTGGCACTCGTAAGGTGACTGCATATGGGAGACAAGTGACGGAAGAGATCGCCTCTTTCCTCGCTGCGAATGGGATCACCGTAGTGAGCGGACTCGCCCGTGGAGTGGATGCCATAGCACATCAAACCGCGCTCAAAGCGGGTGGGCGAACGATAGCGATATTGGGTTCTGGTGTGGATAAGATCTATCCGCCGGAACATCGTGGACTTGCCGAGCAGATTATGCAACGGGGTGCTGTGATAAGTGATTATGCGGTAGGGACTCCGCCCGACGCATCGAATTTTCCGCCGCGGAATCGGATAATTTCTGGTTTGTCTTTGGCTGTAGTTGTGATCGAAGCAGCTGAAACAAGCGGCGCGTTGATCACTGCTGAATTTGCGGCTGAACAAGGACGAGAAATCTTTGCTGTGCCTGGCAGTATCCTTGCCCCGCAAAGCAAGGGAACCAATCGCCTGATCCAAAAAGGTGCTCAGCCATTATTGACCCCAGCGGACTTAATGCAAGCACTGGATCTGACCCGCATGGATAAGCAAAAGTCTGCCCGAAAGATCTTGCCCTCAGATGAAACCGAAGCGTTGGTGTTGAACACTTTGGGTAGTGAACCGCTCCATGTGGATGAAATTCGCAACATGGCAAATTTGCCAATTGAAAAGATATCTGCTGCTTTGGCTATGATGGAATTGAAAGGCATGGTTCGGCAGGTTGGTGGTATGAATTACGTAGCTGTTCGAGAAGAACAATCAGGCTACACGGTTTAGGAGAAAATATGACGTCAGATTTTTCACATGCGTATGCGGTGATCATGGCAGGCGGGGGCGGGACACGTTTGTGGCCTCTTTCCCGCAAAGACAGACCCAAACAACTCCTCCCTTTGATCGGGCAGGAGACTTTGTTCCAAAGCACTGTTTCACGCTTGAGTGAATTATTCCCGCCAGAACGTATATTGGTGGTTACTGTCGAAGAACAGGCACAGGAAATGAAACAACAGGTACCGGAAGTACCTGAAGAAAATTATTTGATCGAACCTACTCCGCGCGGTACGGCGTCTGTGGTGGGACTGGCAGCCATGGCATTGCAAAAACGAGATCCGGAAGCCACTATGGCAATTTTGCCATCCGATCATTTCATCCGCAATGTAGACCTGTTCCACTACCTGCTGAAAGCGGCTTTTGATGTGGCAGCAGATAAATATCTGGTCACTCTTGGGATTACGCCAACCATGCCTTCTACTGCTTATGGTTATATTCAACAGGGAACGGCACTGAAAGGTGAGTACAAGTATCCCGTGTACACAGTGCAGAGTTTTAAAGAAAAACCAAGCGAAGAAACGGCACAACAATTACTCCGCATGGGTGGGCACTCCTGGAACAGCGGTATGTTCATTTGGCGGGCTGATGCGATCCTCCATGAGATCGATAAACAAATGCCTGCATTGGGAAAAGCATTAAATGAGATCAGTGCTGTGTGGGACTCTTCCAAAAGAGAAGACGCCGTGAAAAAGATCTGGCCCGAACTGAAAAATGAAACCGTCGATTATGGCATTATGGAAAAAGCGGAGAAAGTTGCGGTTTTGCCGGCAGGTGGGTTGGGATGGAGTGATGTTGGTTCATGGTCGTCTTTGCTCGAAGTGCTTTTACCGGATATGAGCGGAAATATTGCGACCAATGCTGCTTTGCATCTGGCGCATGAAACGAACAACACCATGGTATATGGCGGCGGTTCAGATCGTCTTGTGGTCACCATTGGTGTGGACGATATGGTGGTTGTTGATACCGGTGATGTTCTCTTGATTTGCAAGACCGACCAGTCTCAAAAGGTCAAAGATGTGGTCGAACATTTGAGAAAACACAGGCAGGAAAAATACCTCTAAAAAAAGCCCGAAAAATTGGCGTTTGCAAAAAAGCCGAAACATGTTGTAGAATGTTCATCCCGTGAGGTTTAACCTCGCGGGATGTTTTTTATAAGAACCGAACAACTCTCATTGTGTGGAACTTATAAATGAGAGAACTGTTGGAGGAATATTGATGGAAGCTTATTGTATGAAATGCAAGACCAAACGGGAAGTGCAAGACCCTGTGGCTGGTTTCAATGCCAAAGGCTCTGCCGTGACAACTGGTGTCTGCCCCGTCTGCGGCACAAAATTATTTCGCATGGGTAAGACAGATGCCCATGCTGGTTTGATTCCACCGCCCAAACCTGAAAAGGTGGAAGTGCGTGAAGGAAAACTTGTGATCGTTGAATCGCCTGCCAAGGCAAAGACCGTTGGTCGTTTTCTTGGCAAGGGATACACGGTGCGCGCTTCAGTTGGGCATGTGCGCGATCTGTTGAAGTCGCAGCTATCTGTGGATGTAGATAATAATTTTGCACCTAAATACCGCGTACCAAATGAAAAGAAAGATGTGGTTAAAGAGATCAAACAACTTGCGAAGAAGGCTGAAGAAATCTTCCTCGCAACAGATCCTGACCGTGAAGGTGAGTCGATTTCCTGGCATTTGATGGAAGCTGCTGGTATTGAACCTGAACGTACCAAACGTGTGGTCTTCCATGAAATTACGGCTCCAGCCGTTGCAGAAGCGTTTTCTCATCCACGCAATATTGATATGAACCTGGTCAATGCGCAACAAGCGCGCCGTGTATTGGATCGCCTTGTTGGTTACAGCATCAGCCCTATTTTGTGGGAAAAAGTGCGTGGACGTCTATCAGCCGGTCGCGTTCAATCTGTAGCACTACGCCTCATCGTAGATCGTGAACGTGAAATCGATAATTTCAGACCAGTAGAATACTGGACTATCCATGCTGAGTTCAAGCCTGAAAAGCTGAAATCGAACTTTATTGCCAAGCTCGTCCGTGTGGATGATAAAGAGCCGGAATTGCCAAGTGAGGAGACGGTCAAACCGCTTCTCTACGACCTCGAAACTGCTTCGTTTTCCATTACAAAGGTTAAACGTGGAGAGCGACGCCGCAAACCGGCTGCGCCGTTCATCACATCCACATTGCAGC
>JBEBCV010000015.1:0-2878 GCA_041157505.1 Chloroflexota bacterium
TTGACCGCAACCTCAACAAGCTTGAGTGCCTCTAAGCGCCCCATCAGAAAACGATATCGTTCCATATCAGGAACCGATCCATTAAGCACGAGTCCCTCCGTGCCATCACGTAGCGTTCTAATTTCTTTCAGTATGCGTTCAATTAAATCAAGCATGGGTACAGTCCATGAAAAAGCAGGTGGTTTAGCCCCCACCAGAAGGGCAGACATCAGCAAATACGGGTTTTCTTTGTCCGCATGACTTTGCCTTGACCACGGGAAGTGACAAGACCTCCCTTAGCCATTGTCTTCACAGTCATCATGTCTGGAGGCGAAGGAGGAGGGCCTTTGTCTTCGGTATAAACATCTTTATCCGCTTTCTTTTCCCTTCTTTCCTTCTCTTTTATGTCCTCAAGCGTAGGAAACCGCTTTTCCTTTTTTTCAGCCATGGTTAATACTCCTAGTAAATTTTCACAGGACGATTGCCGTCCTTTTTTTTGACCGTCATAAACGGACCCTGCACCCCAGCAGGCGTGCTGCCCGCTTTGTACTTACGTGGCTTGCCTGCGGTGCTGTAGGCAATGGCAGCGGCTTGCTTGATCGCATCACCTCTGTTCTTTGGTTTACTGGTTCCAATAGAACCTGTTTCCTTGTATCCCTTGATCATCTCGCCAATATTAGCGGAGATGACTTTTTGACTTTTACCTTTTTTAAGCGGCATTCCGATCTCTCCGTTGATTGGCCAACTGAACCTGCTGTGCGCGTCGCGCATTTTGTTCCATCAAATTAGCACGTTCGCGTGCAACCGTTGCCCGTTCAGCGGCGATGCGTTCTTGAGACTGAATGCGAGCTTGGTTGGCCATCATATTAGCCTGAATCTTTTGTCCTTCCATAGACAGGCGCTGACGGTCAATTTGTTGTTGCGCCTGATCTGCTTGAGCACGGATTTGAAGTTCTTTCTCCTTCAACGCAACAATTGGATCAGGCCCTTGCCCTTCTCCAGACAACGATGCTTGAAGTTCTCTGAGTGCTTTTAATTCACTGGCAATTTTTAACGAAACAAGGGCTTCCCGCTGTAAATCAGAAATCATACGGTCAGGATCCGTTCCGTATCCCTTAAACAATTCAGCTTCCGCATCTTCTTCAGCCTTAAGTCGTACATGCTGATATATATGCTTCATTAAAGAAGAGGCTGCCAGAGGGTTAGCCTGTAAAAGCGGCGATAAAACCATAACCACATGGACGTAAATGTGCGCATCATGCTGCTGCCCTGCAAAAGCCTTCAATTCAACCCCATCCAGGACATCGCCGTTCTCAGAAGCAGCGTCTTTAGGCATTTGAGTGTCTTGAGGACGCAAAATCGCGTCAATATCCCGCACATTCATTGCTGCATAGACCCTGTAATAGGCCTCATACATGTTATGCATCTGCGGGGCGCTTTGTGCGGTCTGCAATTGCATCTGCGCCAGCGTAATTCGCTGGGCTGTGGAGAAAATATTGGGATCTGAGACCGGAAGAACCGCCACAAGGTTGTTAAAATCACTCTTTTTAATTGAGCGCCTAGCCCCAGGGACGTCGTAAGGGTATTTATCCGGTAAATAAGTGCCAAAACCTTCCGCAAGAAGCTCAAACTCAAGCTTTTGGGCGTAATGTAAGCGCTTATGAATGGCAGACATGACCTGTGTGCCACGTTCAAGCAATGCAAGTGTGGTTCCGACCTGCGCCATCTGATTGCCATCACCAACTTGCATGTCTGCAATGCTCGCCAGACGCTTTCCTGCGTCCACACAGAACCCTAAAAGCTGAAAAAGCGTCTGTGAAGGCTCTTTATAGGGCAAAGGCAGCATGTTTTGCTGTAATTCCGCCCCACCTACGTCAATATCTCGCCATTCCCCAGGTTGAATCGGGTTGTCCTGGTCCGCGATCCGTGCGCCTTTGGCCTTGAATCCTGCTGGAAGGTTCGAAAGCGTGCCCGCATCAAGCAATTGACGCAGTGCAGCAGTGGCGGTTTTTGACAATCCACCCACCAAATGCACAAAACCAAGGCCATACGCTCCAAGGCCCTCGACAAGAACGTAATGTACGAAGTAATTTCGACGTTTTTTAAGCCTGTCGTCCTCTTTCCAATTGCGCTTTACACCAACAACTCGCTTGGTTGCTTCATCAATCGTGATGACATAAGGTAATTTAATGCCTGTGGGCTCATCTTTGTCGTCTGTGTCCTCAAATCCCGGCAAATCATAGTCGACTTGAAACTCAAGTAGGAAAATTTCCTCGGGCGCACCGGTTTCCACCACGCCTGTTTGTTTATCCACCTGATAACGGATCTGGCTTGCATCCGACGGATAGAGCTCGCTTTCCACAAGCACATCCAAATACTCACCCGCAACCACCCGTTTACGATATTCATTCGAATCCATCGCGATGCGGTGCGTGATCCGTGGGCATTGGCTCATGACGCTTGACCCGTAGTACGGGATAAACACATCATCTGCTAATACAAGCTTGGAAACCATCCGACCAAGCTGCTCATCGTAATAGACCTTCTTAAAGGTCGATCCACCATATCCTGTGTAAAACAACAACTGGTCAAACTCAGGTGTGTACTCCTGCATGACCGTTGTAATCTGATAGTTCATAAAGTCTTGCACGCGCGCTGCCTGCTGCATCTTGTCGATGGTTTCTTTGCCCAGCACCTGCGTACGCACAGGACCCCCCGCTGGCATAAGTTCCTTGAGTGCCTGTGCTTGAAACTGAATCACCGCTTCCATGAGCAGTGGATGTGTTGCAGCAGCCGCACCACGAAAAGGCTTGGTGCGTTCTTCAAACCTCATGCCTAAGAGCTCAAGGCCCTTGGCATAGGTCTGCTCCCAATCGGATCGGCTCGACTTATCGGCCTC
>JBEBCV010000016.1:0-2527 GCA_041157505.1 Chloroflexota bacterium
CAATTTTTGGCACTGTCATCCAGACCCACCCGATGAGATCTGGCAAAACGCTATTGAAGTTTCTCTTCCCATACTAGGATTGGACTCTTCTTCTGTAACATTGGATTCTTTTCTTGAGTTAACGCTCGGAGAATCTCGCTTCGGACCCAACCATTGGCGACTCAGCTTCCCCAAACGGATGTATTACATCCTCAAACCGCTCCTGCCACGCGTGCTAACACGTTTTCTACGCCAGCATTATCAAAACCCCAAGCAGGTTGCAAAGCAAATTTCGTGGCCCATCGAAGATCATTACGTGAAATTTTTATGGAATGTGTTGGCGGAAGTCTTAAAGTCTGTGCCGAATGTTAAGCCCGCGCCGCTCTGGCCTGATGGTCACAGATTTGCTTTTATTTTGACCCATGATGTAGAAGACGCCGATGGACAGAAATTCATGCCCGCTGTGGCAGATCTGGAAGAGGAATTTGGCTTTCGTTCATCGTTCAACTTCGTCCCTGAACGCTATTCCATTGACTTGGGATTGGTCGATGAACTTCGACAACGCGGCTTTGAGATCGGCATTCATGGACTAAATCATGATGGCAAACTCTTTAGCTCACGGAAGGAATTTGAGCGGCGCGCTGCACGCATCAATCAGTATTTACGGGAATTTGATGCAGTAGGCTTCCGCTCTCCTCTCACACACCGCAACCCCGAATGGATGCAGGCACTCAATATTGAATATGACCTTTCCTTCTTCGATGCTGACCCGTTCGAGCCCATTCCGGGTGGGACGATGAACGTATATCCATTCTTTATCGGTCATTTTGTAGAACTTCCCTATACCCTTGTCCAAGATTACACCCTGACCGCTGTTTTGAATCAACATACTCCCAATCTCTGGCTGGATAAGGTGGAATTTCTCCGCGAAGTACACGGAATGGTGCTATTGAATTCTCATCCCGACTATTTAAAATCGCCTGAAAACTTCAGGATCTACTCGGCATTTCTCAGCGCCATGCATATCCAAAACGATGCCTGGCACGCCCTGCCTCGCGATGCGGCGTGTTGGTGGAGAGTGCGGACGGAAGTTCCTGTACAGGAAATGATCCCTGTTCCTGTTTAAACTCTTTGGATTTTGTTTCTCCTTTGGTGATGGCGTGTTCATAACTTCCAGGGGCAATTGGATTAACCGATAAAACTGCGATAAACTTGCGGCGCGATGTCGCTCTCCAGAATCCTTCGAACAAAACTAATACCACCGCCGCGCAATGCCCGCACCCTGCCTCGTCCGAGGGTGAATGGAGTTCTCAAACAGGCGTTGGATTATCGCCTGACCATCTTGCAGGCAGAAGCGGGGTATGGCAAGAGCACCGCCCTCGCCGAATTGGCAGGGGAGCACAAACATGTGATCTGGTATCAAGCCAACGAAGAGGATAACGACCCGCTGGTTTTCCTCCTTCAGTTCTGCCATGCATTGCAGAACTCATTGCCTTCTATCACAAATCTCCCCACAGCATTTTTAGACACATGGGACGGTGCTCAAGGTCCGCTGCCATGGCGCAACGTGTTGGACGGCATCATTAACTCCCTCGCAGACCCGTCCATACCGCCGACAATTTTCATCCTCGACGATGCGCACCTCCTTACCGAGAACGGTGAGCTTCCGCACATCCTAGACCGTCTCATTGGACTCGCGCCAGTGGGGTTTCACATCTTGCTTTCGGGGCGACCGACCATCACGTTACCAACGCTGACACGTTGGCGTGCAAAAGGTGAAGCGCTTATCCTCGATCAATCAACATTGACGTTCACCAAGAACGAGATCGGTATTCTCTTCGGCACACATTATGGGCTTGAACTAGCCAGCGAAGAACTCGACTCCTTGCTTGAATACACTGAAGGGTGGGCGATCGGTTTGCAGCTCATTTGGCAAAGCATCCGTACCCAATCGCCGCTCACACTTGAGTTTCCGCTGCGTTGGCAGGCTGGGTCGCTCGAAGCACTGTTCGATATGCTTGCGCATGAAGTCTTCGAACGACAGCCTGCGGATGTGCGTGAGTTCTTGCTCGTCACATCCATCTTGCGTGACCTTCATCCCGAAGTCTGCGATGCGCTCTATCCTGCGGGCGGTTCGGCATCCATGCTCGCCTATTTGCGCCGCCAAGATCTTTTTGTTGCAGAGACCGCCGCTGGCTCACTTCGTTATCATCACATCTTTCACAACTTCCTGCGTCAGCAATCACCCGATGAAACACGCACACAATGGCATCGCAATGCGGCTCAATTTTTTATCGGACAAAAAAATCCGGAAGACGCGATCTATCATTTGATCGAAGCAAAAGCCTGGGACGATGTCGCTGACTTGCTCGACACGTACGCTGCCACGCTTCTTTCTACGGGACGTCTGGATACGCTTGCGAGTTACATTGACTCACTCCCAAGCCTTTCTCTCACCCAACACCCCAACTTGTTGTTCACACTTGGCGAACTTGCCCGCATGCACAGTCGCTTCGACGAGGCGCAAGGTTGGTACAAGCAAGCCGAA
>JBEBCV010000017.1:0-6745 GCA_041157505.1 Chloroflexota bacterium
CGCTTAAAGCCAAGAAAGTCGGCAAGGCATTCCGTATCACCAAGGATAATCTTGAATCGTTCATGAACAGCTAGTCAACTTAATAACGAAAACTGAATAAAAAAAGGCTGTCTTTTTGACAGCCTTTTTTTGTGGTCTGGTTATTCCAATTCAGAGACAATTTCGGGAATGGCGCTGAGCACATCACTAGCCAGGACTGAAGTTGTTGTACCCAGCAACTCCGCAGCATGTAAACCAGCATGAGCATGAATGTATGCTCCAGCAATCGCAGCGTCATACGCATCCACACCCTGCGCCCGAAGACCAACGATCAGCCCGGCTAGCACATCACCTGTCCCTGCTCGGGCAAGTGCTGGCGTAGCCACAGGGATGATGGTTGTGCGCCCATCAGGTGCAGCAACGACAGTAAATGCGCCTTTCAACACAATAACATGCCCCCACCTCTTTGCGTACCTGCCTGCAATCTCCAAACGGTCTGACTGGATTTCAGCAACAGATAAACCGGTCAAAGCAGTCATTTCTCCCGGATGTGGTGTTAACACAGCAGGAGACTTAATCATTTTATACCAGTCATGAATACCAGACAAATGCCGCAAGGCATCTGCATCAATTACTAAAGGTTGTTCAACTGCTGGAACTAGATGCTCCAGGAATAATTTGGTTGTATGCTTATTCCCTATGCCAGGTCCTAATAAAATCGCTGTAGCGCGATCAAGATTTGACAAAACACAATAGGAAGCTTCTTCAGATAAAAATCCATGTTCGTGTTGCAAAAGGACCCAAGTCGCTTCGGGGAGATGCCCAGCCAAGGTGCCGTGTAATGGTTCAGGGACAGCCATTGTCACCAACCCTGTACCGATTCTATAAGCAGCTTTTCCAGCAAGCAGTGCCGCACCCGTATAGGAGGTAGAACCCGCTATCACGAAGGCTGTACCAAATGTCCCTTTGTGAGAGGCGAGGGTTCGTTCAGGCAAAATCGCTGAGACCACTTCAGCATCTGCAACATCAACCTGTAAGGAATCCCACGCATCCAATTTCTCAGGCAAACCAATGTCAACTAATTCAAGCGAACCAACATACTCAAATGCAGGAAGCTTCAATAAACCTTGCTTCACGGCTGCCATGGTAATAGTCAGATCTACGGGAAGGGTCTCTTCTGCGCAATCGCCAGTATCACAATCCACACCAGAGGGACAATCAACAGCGATGATAAATGGTGGTATCTCTAAATCTTCTAGAATAAATGCCGTAGATTGCAAGGCGTATGCAACTTCATTTCTGAGAGGCAGTTTGACGCCTGTGCCGAGCAAACCATCTAGAAAAATATCTGATTCTTCTAAAAAAGTTCGTAATGCGTCTAAATTGGAATCATTTGAATGTTGAGATATCTCCCCGCCGGCTTCGAGATAACGGGTGATCAGTTCATCCCCAGCTGGTTTACGATTGACAAGGTAAGCTCGTGTTCGCCACCCAGCTTCTGCCAACCATATCAATGCCACCAGAGTATCTCCCCCATTATTTCCCGAACCGACAAATCCTGTGACTGAATCCCAGCCCCTCTCGTGACCCATCGCATGGACAATTTCTGCCAGTCCTCGACCCGCATTCTCCATCATTTGGGCATAAGAAACGCCCTTGGAGTCAGCCTCTTTTTCGATCGCGCGCATTTGAGAAACAGTGACAAGTTTCATGTATATATTTTAATACCATGTAACAAGTTTTATAATGCTTAGTCTTAAAATCTCAATAAAGAATTGATCATGAAACCGCAAAAAACTGATACAACAACACACCCGCTGCTACAGACAAATTCAATGAACTGACCCTTCCTTGCATGGGAAGGGAAATCGTTACGTCGCAAGCAGCAGTCTGTTCTGGAGTAAGTCCCTTTTGCTCAGTACCTAAAACTAATACCCAGGGTACTTGTGGGACAAGAGTTCGGTAATCCACGTCTGCTTTTGCGGATGTACCAATGAGTTGATAACCACCTCCTCTGGTCCATTGAACAAATTCATCGAAAGAGGATTGCACCACCGGTTTCCAAAAAAGAGTTCCCATACTGGCACGAATCACGGTGGGATGGAACAACTCAACGCCGCCGTCTAAAAGAAAGAGAGTGTCTGCTCCAACAGCATCCATTGTGCGGAGGATCGTTCCAAGGTTGCCTGGGTCTTGCGGCGAGACCAAAGCAACAGCACAAGATGTAGACTTTAGATCTTTAAAATTATATTGTTTCTGCTTGACCACCGCAAGAATGCCCTGCGGGTTTTCCTTGTCGGCAATGGATTCGATTACAGGAACAGAAACAGGCTGAAGGTTAAGTTCAAGGCGGGCAGCACGAGCAAGCAGGTCTTTTGCGTAACTACTCGTCAGCAGATCTGGAGCATAAAGAATGGATTCAACTTCCCATCCAGCTTCCAACACCTCCCCAACATGGGTTATGCCCTCGACCAAAAACGAACCAAACTCAGTTCGCGTTTTTTTTTGTCGCAAAGCTCGGACATGTTTTACAAAGGGATTTGATGTACTGGTTAGAATTTCCATGACTCGAATTTTATCCGATATACTGCAAATTGGTGATGGGTAGACTATTAGACGGTTTGACCAAATCCAAACCCTCTTTATAATTCAGGGTGGTCAAAGTTTAATGATAAATATTCTTCAACAGGAGAAACTCCATGTTCAAAAAATTATTTGGAAGCAAACCGTCCCTAACAGCATCTGTATCAAAATATACACAACCATCCCATATCAAAGTTTCCGGCGAAGCAATGGATAAATTTATTAAAAGCATGAATATCAGTTACGAAGATTGGCGAAATGGAAATGGATATAACCTTAATGTGTTGAAGGAATTAAACCCGGAAGAATTACGTGAAGTGGAAAAAGTCTTGATCGCAAGGAAAGACGAAGATTTTCGTGATGTAGAAGCACTGGCGGCCCTTGGCACTCCGGGTGCCATTCAAGCCTTGAAAGACTGCCTGAAAAGCCCTAATTACTCAAACCGATTTCATGCAGTGCAGTACTAAAAAGATACTGGAAGTGAAGACCGTGTAGAAGAAGTCATCCTCAGCACACTTCATCTGACAAGTATCGGGTACGGCATGGTGGAAGGACTGAGGCTGGCAGAGAAATATCCCACCGAAAAAGTGAAACACCGCTTGATCTGGTGTACTCTGCATGGCAATGATGATATCCGTGCTCACTGTGCCGCCATGGCTCTTTATTTATATGGCAAAGCAGACTCAGATTTTGACAACAAACAACAGATCATTTTCAGGGTCGGCGCAAAAAACAAAGAGATGGGAAGAAAAGCCTTTCCAGAGTTCTGCCAAATTCTAGGGGTGAACCCAAAAGATTTTGAAAAATAAGGTTAGGCAACGCTTCGGATTAAAAATGTTCGAGGCGTTTTAATCTGTCCCAACCATTTATAATTACCCACATGAAACTCGTTACATGGCTGGCATTTTCGTTGGCTATTATTCTCATCGGCTGCCAGTCCTTCTCCCCACACTCGATCACAGTGTTCGACGGCGAAACAGCCCTCTCCATCTCAACATCAGAGACTGTTCCACATGCGATCCTCGCAGAAGCAGGTATTATCACCCAACCTACAGATCGGGTGCTTGTCAATGGCATTCCTTATTCTTTAGACGAGACCATATCTGATAACGGAAATTGGCATATTCAACTCCGCCGAGCAGTGCCTGTTACGCTAATTACACCCCAAGGAGAACAGGTAGTTCAATCTTCGGCTTTGACAGTTGGTGATTTTCTACAGGAGAATGGCATTGAATTAAGCCTCCATGATGAAGTTACCCCGCCTCTGACCTCGCCGGTCACTGATTCAATGATCATTACCTTTTCTCCAGCTCAAGCCTTAAGCATCACATCTGGCGAAATGTCGATCAACACCCATTCCACGGCGCGGACGGTTGGTGAGGCATTGGCTGAGGCGGGGATTCCGCTCATGGGTCTGGACAGCAGCCTTCCGACGGAGAATGAACCGCTCCCTGCGGATGGGCAGATCACCGTTACTCGTGTAACGGAGTCCATCAGCGTTGATCTTCAAACCATTCCTTTTTCTACCGAAGAAACCGAATCTGAAGATGTGGCATTTGGCGAACAGGAAATATTGCAAGCGGGCGAGAACGGAGTGGCAATGGTGCGCACTCGCATTCGATATGAAAACGGTGTGGAAGTGAGCCGAACAGAAGAAGATAAAACCATTTTGAAAGAGCCCATTAACCAGATCATTGCCAATGGGTCGAAGATCGTTCTTTCAGAGGTTGGCGGAGATGCACCTTATCAATACTGGTACGCAACCCAAATGTATGCTTCGTGGTATTCACCATGCAACTCAGGTACAGGAGGTTGTTCTTATGGAACAGCGAGCGGAGCTCGTGCAGGATATGGCATCGTTGCAGTAGATTATTCCTATTACTCGTATTTCGCTGGAATGAGAGTATATATTCCCGGCTACGGCATCGCAACCATCGGTGATACAGGCGGCGGACCGATCATTGAGACTGCATTTGGTGTGCCTCGTTACCAATGGATAGACCTTGGTTACGACGATAATAATATTGGCGGTTTATCCGGCTGGGTAACCGTTTATTTTCTAGAGCCTGCTCCGGCAGAGATCCCTTACTTCTTCAAATAACAATGACCCGATCACAACGCATTACTATTACTGTCCTTTCTTTTATTGCACTTATACTGGTGGTCTTTATTGGAGTTTACGCCTACCAATCGTTACGAACCGTAGCGCAAACTCCGCTTGGTCCAGTCTTGCCGTTCATCCCCACCAAAGGTTTGCCACCAACATGGACTCCTTCTCCCGGTCCTGCTCCTACACAACTTGGGGCAGTGACTCTTGCGCCAACCTTGCCATTACCCACCAGCCCATCAGGTCCACTTTGTGGTGGACCAATGTTGATGAATGTGCTCGTTATTGGTGCAGACACTCGCGGCGATAATTACACCTATGGCTTGGGCGATGCCATCCGCCTGGTGCGCGTGGACTTTGTGACACCCAAAGTGAGTGTTCTCGAATTTCCCCGGGATTTATGGGTTGAAATTCCACACATTGAAGACAATCTCAATGGGCAAGACCATGAAAAACTGAACCAAGCCTATTTATATGGTCAACCTGGCTTCAAATATTGGGATGACCCCAGTGAAGGTTCAGGACTGACAGCGCTTACCCTAAACTTGAATTTTGGCGCAAATATCGATCACTACATAACGGTCAACATGCGCACCTTTGAACATATCATCGACGCAATGGGCGGTATAGAAGTTGAAATTCCAAATGAAAATGTAGCCGAAACAGCAAATCTCTCGGTTGGAACTCATACCCTCAACGGTGCACAAGCCCTGAAGCTTGCCCGAAATCGTTCGGGAGGTATTTTTGAACGTGCCGATAATCAAAACCTTGTAGTATGCGCAGTACGCAAAAAGCTAACCAGCCCGCAGATCGTTGCTCAGATTCCTGCATTGATCGAAACTTTCCAAGACAACATCCGAACTGATTTCACACCTGAACAGCTTGGGCAGCTTGCCTGTCTCGCCACAAGAATGCCGCCTGAAAATATTCTGCTAGCCAGCTTTCCGGGCGATCTCTTCAAGCAAACTCGAGTCTTTGACCCCGTCTTCGATAAACGTATCGCCATCGTTGACGCTGACTTTGAAATTTTGACCGATTTCGTAACTCGCTTTCAGGCAGGCACATGGCCAGTCCCCGTTCTTACCGATTCCAATTCCGGCATCGATGATGAAGATGCCCCCTCCGTCTGCCAATGAATTATTCTTCCATCCCCCCACTCAATGCTGCCGCAGTCCTCAAGCGCTATGGGCTTCGCGCCGATAAACGCCTCGGGCAAAATTTCCTTCAAGACCACTTCGCACTTGAGAAGATCGCCAACGCCGCTGAAATCAAATCGGACGACTGTGTCTTGGAGATTGGTCCTGGACTTGGCAGCCTTACCCGCTATTTAGCTGTCTCTGCCCGAAACGTTACAGCGGTCGAACTGGACCCAGACCTGCTCGAACCTCTCAAGGCTGTTCTTACGCCGCATCCGAATGTGCGCATCGTTCATGGTGACATTTTAGATCTCCGCATCGCCGACCTAGTAGACCAAACCGGTTACGTCGTTGCAGCGAACATACCCTACAACATCACCTCAGCCATCATCCGCCATTTGCTGGAAAGTGAACCTAAGCCTAGACGCATCGTCTTGACCATTCAAAAAGAAGTAGCGGAACGCATCTGCGCAAAACCCGGTGATTTGAGTCTTCTGGCATTGAGCGTGCAAGTCTATGGCTCACCGAGCATCCAAGCCAAAATCCCCGCCGGAGCCTTTCACCCCGCCCCCAACGTGGATTCCGCTGTTCTACGCATTGACATTTACGACCAGCCGCTAATCTCAAGCGAAATGCTCGATACGTTCTTCAAACTTATCAAAGCTGGTTTTAGTCAAAAACGCAAGATGTTGAGAAATTCTCTATCCTCAGGATTACATATCAAGTCACAAGATGCGGAGACATTGCTGAATACCGCAAAAATCGACCCCATGCGCCGGGCAGAGACATTATCTATAGAAGAGTGGAAAGAGTTATGTAAGTCTATGCCGCAGAGAAATAGCCAGTGAAAAGAATCGCTGTCCTTTCAGATATACATGGAAACTTCGCCGCCCTCGAAAAAGTAGTCCAAGATATAAAACGACGAGACGTGGATCAGATC
>JBEBCV010000018.1:0-4786 GCA_041157505.1 Chloroflexota bacterium
TATCAGGCAGAAATCAAATAAGGTACACTTGGCACAACTTCCTTCTTTTTCTTTCCACGGAGACTTCCATGCGCCTTACCAACATGATCACCGCTGTAGACTTGCATGCCTGCGGCGAACCGGGACGAGTCATCACCGGCGGTGTGCTTGATGTGCCCGGCAAAACAATGTTCGAGAAAATGAAATACTTGGAGAAAAATCTGGATGACCTGCGATTGCGAATGTTGCGTGAACCACGCGGATACCCCGCACTTTGTTGCAACGTCATCATGCCGCCAACGCATCCAGAGGCTGCTGCGGGCTTCATCATCATGGAGCAGACAGAGTACCCGCCCATGTCTGGCACGAACACCATCTGCGTAGCGACAACACTGCTTGAAACCGGCATGATTCCCATGCAAGAACCCGTCACCGAGTTCATGCTCGAAGCACCCGCTGGGTTGGTTGGCATCCGCGCTGAGTGTAAAGATGGCAAGGTCACACAAGTCACATTCAAGAACGTCCCAGCGTTTGCCGTACACCTTGACCTCAACGTAGAAGTCCCCACCCTTGGCACTGTCAAAGTGGATGTGGCTTGGGGCGGCATGTTCTACGCCATCGCAGATGCTTCGCAATTCGGATTGCAACTCACCCCCGACGAAGGCAAGGATATCACGCGCATCACTGAGATGGTCAAAACCGCCACTGCAGAACAATACCCGGTTGTCCATCCCGATAATCCTGAAATTACAGGTCCCACCATCGGTCAACTTTCCGTGCCGCCCGTGCATCCCCAGGCGCATCGAAAAAATGTCGTCACTGTTTCAACAGGTAAACTTGATTGGAATAAACCTTCGACTTGGACAGGCGTGATCGATCGCTCGCCCTGCGGAACAGGCACATGCGCAAAAATGGCAACACTGTACGCACGCGGTCAACTCGGCTTGGATCAAGATTTCATCCACGAAGGCATTCTTGGCACGCTATTTACGGGTCGGCTCATTGAAGAAACTCGGGTAGGTCCTTATAAAGCTGTTGTGCCTACTATTGGCGGCACAGCATGGATCACGGGTATCAATCAATTCGTGGTTGACCCCAGCGACCCATACCCGAATGGTTTTACGGTCGGCGATATTTGGTAAACGGATAATAGACGATGGACGATAGACCATGGAAAAGTTAGTGGCTCATTCGTGGTCTGCCGTAAAGGAGTTTCCATGCTTATTCTCTCCCGCAAAGAAGTAGAAGAATTACTCGACCCACAAGAACTATTATTGGCACTTGAAGATGGATTCAAGGCATTAAGCACCGGTCAACTCAATGTGCCGCCGCGCAATCAGGCGATCGCTTCCAAAGGTCTGCTGGTTGGCATGCCTGCTTATATGCCGGGTCAACTCATGTCGGTCAAACTCGTCACGATCTTTCACGAGAACATTCCAGCGCATCAAGCTGTCATCACCTTATTTGATTCCGAAACAGGTACACCCATAGCGTTCATGGACGGTGAATACATCACTGCCATGCGTACCGCTGCGGCAGCACTACTTTCCATCAAGCATCTTGCCCGCCAAGACTCAAAAAATGTTGCCATCATTGGCACAGGAGTGCAAGGCGAATCGCATTTAAAGATGATCGAGACTCTGGACGGCATCGATGAAATTTGGATCGCTTCGAGAAGCCTTTCTGCCGCCCAAGTCACAGCCTCCCACGCTTCAAATACCCATGCAACTGATTCTGTCCATCAGGCTGTTGCCAACGCGGACATTGTTTGTTTATGCACCTCATCGTCTGAACCCGTCATAAAAAAGGAATGGCTGAAAGAAGGAGCGCATATCACGTCTGTTGGCTATCGTCCACCTGGGGGTGAATTACCGCGTGACCTGGTTGAGACGAGTCATATCTTTGTGGAATCAAAGGTTGCCTTCAATGCTCCCCCTGTCGGCTGTAGTGAATTGCAAGGGCTGGATCCAAACTTTGGAACCGAACTTGGCGAAATGCTGCTCGGACAACAACCCGGCAGACGATCTGAGACAGAAACAACGATCTACAAATCCATGGGACATGCCATGGAAGATCTCGTCGCCGCGAATTTAGTTTATCGGAAGGCGTTGGAACGAAAGATGGGAATGCAGGTGGAGTTGTAGACGATCGATCATCGTCCTAAATCAACACCACTTCTACAATTTCCCCTGCACTCAAACCTGTTGCATCAGGATGGATTTTCAAAAGCCCATCCCCTGCTGCCAGCGTAAAGATCAAATTACTCTTTCCAAATATCGGCTCCGCCAGGTAATTTACGTTCGCCGACATCGTGCCTGAAGGGTATTGATGATTTTCTATCAGCTTCACCGCCCACCAATCTTCGCGCCCCGCTTGAGATGGCAGGTTGACTGTCAGCTTGGCTTGCACTGTCGCTTTGGGTTTGGAGAGAGCACCCAACAATTGCTCAATGACCGGCACGACGAACAAATATCCATTTACCAATGCGCTGACGGGATTACCGGGTAATCCGATCACAGCTTTGCCACTGCATGCGCCAAGGATGGTCGGTTTGCCAGGGCGGGTATTAATTCCATGCACAAGCACACCCGGCTCCCCTAGCTGACGGATAACTTCGGCGGTCATATCTCGGGTAGAAGCCGATGACCCAGCCGTGATGATGACAACATCACATTCAGTGAGTGCCTTTGCTGCTGCACTTTTCAACGCCTCGAATTCATCACCAATAATTCCATAGCGGACAGGAACTCCCCCGCTTTTTTCGATCAACGCTCCCAACGTGTACGAGTTGATATCCCGCACCTGCCCGGGTCGTGGATGTTGGCTCGGTTCAATGACCTCATCCCCAGTTGAAATCAACCCCACACGCGGCTTTCTGGCTACGCGCAAAGTAGTAATTCCCAGTGCCATCAACCCGCCGATTTCGGCTGGACGAAGAGTTGTTCCAATCGGAATCACAATTTGGTCTTTGGCAACATCCTCACCAATGCGGATGACATTTTCGCCGTCTGCAACAGATTTGAAAGTTTCGATTTCTGGTCTGGATGAACTCGCCCCTACAGACTGGGTGTATTCCAACATCACCACTGCATCTGCGCCTTTGGGAAGCATACCGCCAGTGTGGATGAGGGCGCATTGACCCGCACCCACTTCAAACGCAGGCTCGTCCCCCATTGGAACTTCGCCAACGAGTTGAAGATAGGCTGGCAGTGAGTCAGTTGCGCCAAAAGTATCTTTCGCACGGACAGCGTATCCGTCTACAGTGGTACGTGGGAATTCGGGCAAGGGGTGTGGTGCGACTACATGGGTTGCGGTGACTCTGCCTAAGGCGTTGTCTACGGTCAGGGATTCAGAATCAGGCGTCGCCTTGGAAAGAGCCGCAAGTAGTTTTTCACGTGCTGCATCGGGAGGTAGGAGAGTCAAAAATTCAGGCATGGTAATTCAGTGTCAGGTTATCGAAGCCAAAATGTAAGCGTGAGGAAGTAGGTTGTCAAGCCAAGGACGGCAAGTGCGGTGGAGGTTAAAAGCCTCCAATTGGGCGGGTTACCATTGGCGATGGCGCGAAGTTGAATGATTTGAAAAATCGCAAAAGGCAGGGTGAGAAAAGCTGGCGCGATCAGGCTGAAAGAAAAGCCCATCAATGGAACGAGAGCAAAAGCGACATATGCAAATGCCACAAGGCTGTGATGCAATGGAACTGCGCGTTCCCATGTAAGTCGACGCAGGAGGGTACCGCGATCGTATTTCTGGTCTTCAGGAAACGTTGTGAAGTTGATGATCAAGAAATAGGCAAGTGCCAGCACTGTGAGTGGAAGCAAAAGCGTGGTGAGAAGGCGGGAGTTCTCGTCTGCTTGAAAAAGGAAACTGATGGATGGAACGATATAAGCAATGTGCAAGGCAAGGATCAATTCACCAAAGCCGCGATTGACGAGGGTAAAGGGCGGGATGGCGAAGACCATGGTCAGGACCAAAGATGAAAGAAGAAAGAGAAATATTGGGAGCGTTATACCAATATTCAGATGGGCAATGAACGCTAGCACAGCGGCTGTGCCGATCATTCCTACAGAAATATAAAGGAGGTTGTTACGAAGGGTTTCTTTTTTCTGTGGAGTTTCGCCTTCGATGATCGGCTCATTGTGCGGACGGAATACTTCGCGCAAGAACAACATGCTGGTTTGCATAAGCAAAGTAATTGCCAATCCAAGGATAAAAGGCACAAGCAGGAACGGTCTGCCCAAATAAGCAGGGATACTCGCACCAAGAAGGTAGGTAAGAGCAACGAGGATGAGGTGGAGAGGACGGGTAAGTTTTAGCAAGTTACGATTTCTCAATTTACGATAT
This sequence comes from Chloroflexota bacterium, assembly GCA_041157505.1. GTDB lineage: Bacteria > Chloroflexota > Anaerolineae > Anaerolineales > Villigracilaceae > Villigracilis. The sequence continues at coordinate 4,321 of JBEBCV010000018.1, forward strand.
TAGATCGATGCTTTGGAAAGATAGGTTTCCAAACGGTCAACGGCTTGTGGAAGGTTCTTGCGACCCAACCCCAAACGGAAATGATTATGGGCATCATCGTACACAGAACCGGGCAGCAAAAGAACACCGGCTTTCTTTACGAGGTCATCACAAAAGGATTCAACGTCACCTTTAAGGAGTTTTGGGAAGCCCATGGAACCTGCTTTGGGTCGGTGCCAGGCGAAGAGTGATGGGTGGCTCGCGAAGAGATCATCAATGATCGTGAGGTTGTGTTTGATGATCTCCAGGTTTCGATTTGCCAGGTTTCCACGATGACGGATCGCAATTTCCGCCAGAAATTCGCTGGGGGCTGAATTGCAGATGGTGGTGTAATCTTTCAGCGAAGCCATCTTGCTATACTGGTCACGGTTCTTTGTGGCGACCCAACCAATGCGCAAGCCTGCCAAACCGTAGGTTTTTGATGTTA
>JBEBCV010000019.1:0-14988 GCA_041157505.1 Chloroflexota bacterium
CATATTAAATGGTTCATCCGCAGATGACACGGAATTTACAGATTTATTCAATCTGTTGTTTTTGTGTCATCTGCGGATGCCTGTTCATTTCAAAATGATCTTGTTCCAATCCATGAGCGGCATGAGGTTTGCATGCGGAACCTGACCCTCAGGCATATAGGCAACGAACGAGCGGTTGTAATTATCTTCGGTGCCATCGTCGAGATTCCATTTGAGCGTGTTACGGAAGACACCGAGACAGGAGGTACCGCGGAAATCGTCGGGCAGGGAAGTTTCGAAGGTGTAGACGTAGGTGCCGTCGGCAGTATCGACCACTTCAATCACGGTTGCTTCATGGATCCAACGCAGCCATTGCGACTCGGTGACCTTCTTTTTGTCCGCGCCAATGGTGGTGCGGGTGCGGGTGATGGGTTCGCCGCGTTTGTATTCCCACGGAACAGTGGGAGGCGGCGTATTCTTTCCGGCTTTGGGCTGTGGACGCTTTCCGAAGAATTCAGCGGGCAGTAAGCCGACACCCTTTTCATCCTCCACGGCTTTTGCAATCTGCCAGCTGCTGGGTGAGCCAGTGGCAAAGCGCAGCCAAAAGATGCTCGCACCCTGTATGTAATGTTCTGCGCCAGTCGGGCGGATGAATTTGACACCGGGCGTTTTCGCTGCAAAGAGTTTGAAATACCCGGCAGCGTTTTCCGTCAGCCCGCCAACGGGATGATTACCGCGCACATGCTGGACGTGTTCGGCAGTCTCATTACAGACCGCGCGCACGACGATGAGCTCTTGAGAACGGTCATGCTCAGGACGCCACATGCCAAAGTTATCGTCTTCCCATTTTTTGAGGATCGGGTAGAGAGTTTTGTCGGCGAACCTCTCTTTATCTTCTTCGGGGGTGTATTCCTCCCAACCCGGCGCAGTGACGTGATTGACTCGCAATTGTGTGAGACGCACGATGGTCTTCCATGCCCAGCCTGGGAATTGAGATCTCATCGCTTCCAACTTCGCCAGAGCCTGGTCGGTCGTCATCGACATGTACTCATACTTGAGTTCCTGCTCCACCAAACCATCCAACCCCAGCCGCTTGGATTGCGGTCCATTGGCTTTGACGCCCTGCATGTGCATGGCGATCTTGTCCTTCCAAACCTTTTCGGTGGCAGTGGCGAGTTTGGGTTTAGCTCCGGTATTTGCCGGGTCATATTGAGCGATCTTTTCAGCGCATTTTGCCGCAACTTCGGCATCGCTGAGAGCAGCTTGAGCCTTTTTGACTTCATCAATGCGCAAACGGACGAGCAGGTCTTTGGGGTCTGCCCATGACCCATGCGCAGATTTGTAACGCATCCCTGAAAAGTGGATGACCATATAGCGCAGCCAGAGCGGAAAGCGCTGGGGTTCCTTGTCGAACCGCGCACGGATATCCGTCAACAGTTGATATTGATCTTTGCTTTCGAGCGTTTTGGTATATTGCTCGACCTTCAACCGCACAATATCCCGCACGGTCACGGGAACCTTCGGGTCGTAGTTAACGAGGAATTCCTCTTCGGTGGTCTTGTAATTTGGGTCCGCTTTGGTGAGCTTGTACCATTCCAGTTTGGGACCTTCAAGCTTGTTGTAGGTCTCGTCGAACTGGCGCAGTTTTTCCATCTCTTCGAGCAGCATCGGCAAAGCGGACTCGTTCTTGAGCTTGTACTCCGCGCCAACCTTGGCTCGATTCGGATGCTCCGCCGCCATGCCTTCCAGTTGACGCTGTAAAAAGCGGATGCGGTCACGCGAAAATCCCAATTGGGTCTTGAACGACTCAATGCGACTCTGAATGAAGGTCCGCTCGCCGCGAATGTCTTTGGGCCACGAAGCGATAAAGAGGTCGTGGTTTTTCTGAATGAGCGCCAACGCCTCTTCATCGATGGGTTTGTATTTGACGAAGAAACCTTTAACCTCCTTCGTCATGAAATAATTTTTCAGGCTGAGATAACGCTTGAGTTCAAGGGTACGCGCCAGATCCATTCCGTCTTCATACGCCTTAACATCGGCGGCAAGAGCGGTAATCTCTTTGTTCTTGTACTCTACCCACAGGTCCGCTTCCTTGTAGAAAACGAGGAAATCGCGCAGTTTTTGCAGGCGCATGGGATAAATATCTTTCAATAAGATCGGGTTTTGCCATTGGAAATAATAATTTGCAGCCACGTTTCTCTCCTCATACCGTGTGTAATACTCACTTCATTGTAGTCAAATTAGTCGATTTTTCAACACTTCCTATCAGGTACATCAGTCCTAAAACCACAAAGAGCACAGAGGGCACCAATTAAAATTTTGTGCTCTCCGTGCTCTCCAGGGTGAAAATTGAACTTATGCCCGTTGGGCGATCGGCTTCAAGTACGAATCGAGAATGGCATCCATCTCTTCGAGCGAGTCACTCACGAATAACATCGGGTTGAACGCATAGACCGTTTTTGGGATGCGCGCGATCGTTTCCAGGTTGAACGGAATCAAGATCACATCACCACCAAAAATGCCTTCCTGTTTGATGCCCAGGTTTTTATACAAACCCAAAACAACATTCCAGCCTTCATCCGCAGAAGACATCTGTCCCTTTTGATGAAGTGCATTCACGCCGTCGATGATCTTGTACAGATTGCTCTTGTTCGCGAGGAAGTGCTGATGCAGCTGCTGATACACATCCTTGGAAAAGTCGATCACGTTATCGCGCCCGAGGCGGTAGAACTCCATGATGGTGCGGGTCAATTCCTTGCGCCCCGAAATGATTCCAGCGCCAAAGACCTTGAAGCGATTATCCTGCACCACCAAACCGAACTCGGTGCTGTACCACGCCAAGCGCTTGATGACCTCGCGCTCTTCCGTCGTCGCTTTCATGTAGGCAGGTGCAAACTTATCTTCGATGCGTGCATAGAATTCCTGCGTAAGGAATGGCAGGTGGCCGAAGATGTCATGGAACATATCCGGCTCGGGTGTGAACTCCATCTGGTCGCGAGTGCGCAGATAATCGGTAATTAAAAATACACGCTGCGCGAATTTCTTGTACCAATCATCGGCTAACGTGTATCTCACAACGGTTCTTTCAATATGCCATCCCGAACGCGGAGTAATATGTTCAATAAGATGCTTCACGGTTGGGATGTGCTTCGGGTTGAGTTGTAATAACTCCATCCCTGTTTTCCACTCTCTACAAATATGTTCCGTTAAATAGGGCTGGTGGATGCCCGCAAACAGGTCTGCCCAAATGGCATGCTGTTCTTCTGAAAACGAGATCTCCTGGTTCTCCCTCGAATACTCCTGCGAAGGGTCGATCTGTTGAGCTGCAATGTCTCCGGTATAGTTTGGTATGTTTTGGTTCATGTTCACCTTTACACCTTTCTGATTGGACTTGGGGTATACAGAACTTTGCTAAAAGATAGTATCACCTTCAAAAACCCGAGTCAAGAAGCGGAGTATTCCTGTCAAATTTGGAAGTGTTAGAATCCATTCATGGATAATCTCACCGGCAAGACCATCCTCATCACCGGAGCCGCCCGCCGTCTGGGGCGTTTATTCGCTCTCGCTTGTGGACGCGCTGGCGCAGACCTCATCCTCCATCATGGACATTCGCCCAAAGAAGCCGAATCTGTCAAAGATGAAGTCGCCTCACTCGGACGCCGCGCCTGGGTACTCACTGCCGACTTTTCTCACCCTGAAAGCGCAACGCAATTAATCGAACGTGCAAATGAACTCAGCCCACTGTATGGTTTGGTCAACAGCGCATCCATCTTTGAACCGCTCTCCATGCAAGCCACTTCGCTTGATGATTGGAACAACCATCTCAATATCAATCTCACCGCACCGTTCTTGTTGAGCCAGGCGTTTGCGAAATTTACCAATGCAGGTCGCATCGTCAACATCCTCGATTGGCGCGCCCTCCGTCCTGGCGCGGACCATTTCCCATACACTGTTACCAAATCCGCTTTGGCAGCAATGACTAAATCATTAGCCATCGCTCTCGCACCAAATATCACTGTCAACGGGTTGGCATTGGGCGCGATCCTGCCGCCCGCAGACGGACCCACACGCAACCCAAAGATCATCGAATCCGTCCCTGCTAAACGCTGGAGCGAAACAGGCGAAGCAGAAGACGCCTTGCTGTTCCTGTTATCTGGTCCCGCCTACATTACTGGCGAGATCATTCATGTGGATGGCGGCAGACATTTAGTGTAGAGTGGACGATGGACCATGGACAACAGACCATAGGCGACCATCCATCGTCAATCGTCCATCGTCTATGGTCATAAATAGGAGACTTCATGGACAAAGTATTCATCAAAGACTTGCTTGTGCGCGGCATTATCGGTATCCGTGAGTGGGAGCGTGAGAAAGAACAGGATATTCTCATCAATGTGACAGTGTATACAAATACCATCCCTGCCGCCGAGTCCGATGACATCAACGACTGCGTGGATTACAGTGCATTGGCGAAGAAGATCCAATCCCATGCTGAAACGGCGAAACGCCTCACAGTGGAAGCCTTGGCAAATGACCTGGCGAGGATCTGCCTCGAAACACCATTGGTCCGCAAAGTGGTTGTTCGTGTGGAGAAGCCGGGTGCGGTGCGCTTTGCCAAATCTGTAGGAGTGGAGGTTGAACGCAAACGGGATGAGTGAAATGCACCACGTCTATCTCGATCTCGGATCGAACCTTGAGCCGGAGAAGAATATTCCACTTGCCATTAAATTGCTGTGTGATGTAGGGGAGATCGCAGCCGTTTCGTCTGTGTGGGAAACAGAGTCGGTTGGCTATGCTGGACCGAATTTCTTGAATGTCTGTGTGTTGTTGCTGACTTCGCTTGATGCAGAACAGATCAAGTATGAAATCAATCGTCCCATCGAAGCGCAGATGGGACGTGTGCGCGGCGAAAATATGAATGCTCCGCGCCCGATCGATATTGATATTGTTTTGTTCGATGAAACTCAGCACAATTCGCAGACGTGGAATCAAGCCTTTGTCATCGTACCGCTGGCGGAGTTAATTCCTGAGTTCAAAACTTCCGGCGGGGAGAAACTGTCTGATTTTGCGAAACAGTTACAAGGTCAGGTGTGGATGCGAAAGCGGGAGGATATCCTTATATCCTTAACGGCTCCGCGCCGCGGTTGAGGTGATCCAAAAATTCCTGGCGGGTGTTGATGCTTTTGCGGAAACTTCCAAGCATGGCAGAGGTCGTCATACGAGCGTCATGTTTTTTCACGCCGCGCATCATCGCGCAGAGATGCAAACCTTCCACCACAACTGCCACACCCTGCGGCTTAAGTAATTCGTGAATGAAGTCCGCGATCTGACGGGTCATGCGCTCCTGCACTTGCAAGCGGCGGGCGAACATATCCACAATGCGGGGGATTTTCGAAAGACCGATCACCTGTTTGTTCGGAATATAGGCCACATGCGCACGCCCCATGAAGGGCAGCATGTGATGCTCACACAAACTGAAATATTCGATGTCACGCACGATGACCATGTCATCATAGGTCACATTGAAGATCGCACCATTGACGAGTTTATCCACATCCGTGCGATACCCACTCAATAGTTCGGGGTACATGCGTGCGACTCGCTTGGGTGTGTTCTGCAGCCCTTCGCGATTCGGGTTCTCGCCAAAAGCGGATAACATCGCACGAACTGATTCTTCGATCGCAGCCGTGTCTATTTCTTCGTTGAATGTCGGACGCTCATCAAAATCTTCGTTCGTTTCCGGATCTATCATGGCAACTCCAGGTTGTGGTTGTGTCTTCCGATTGTATCTGATTTAAGATTACGCCGTAGGGGCGGGGTAACCCCGCCCCTACAATTTAAGGAAAAGGTAAAATACATTATATGAACAACGAACTTACCCCAAAAAGCATTTTCTTTGGCACATGGTTGGGTGCGCTCTTGGGCGCTATTCTTGGTGCTGGCTCAGGTGCAATTAGCGGAACACTAAATGGAACTCTTACCGCTGCCCTCATCGGCGCAGTGAGTGGACTTGTCACTGGCGTATTGACAGGCTGGCTCACCGTCCGCACTGCCGGAACAACAGGCGGCGTCAGCGTTGGTGCATACACAGGCATGGCGTTTGGCGCGTTTTTAGGGCTTGTCTTCGGTATCTTCCTGCCCGAATCCTTCCGTCAGGGCGTGTTGGCTCTGGACGTGCTAATTTTGAACGTCATTTTCTCGGGTCGGTTCGAAGCAGCGATCTTGTTCAGTTTTCTGTTCTCGGTCCTTGCCACCGCCATTGGCGCATGGATCGGCGGACGTAACCTCAAACCGAGGGATATTGAAAACCTCAAAACCCATTAACCGCGAAGAACGCAAAGGGCGCAAAGAAATATGTATTTTCTTCGAGTTCTTCGCGCGCTTGGCGGTTCAAAAGTTTTTTTTACCTACCATGCCATAAAACCTGAATGGTATAATTTCGCCGCTTAATTCATCATTCCCCAATCGAAATTGGTCATTATCTGAAGGAGAACGACATGTCCGGACATTCCAAGTGGTCCACCATTAAACGAAAAAAGGGCGTTGCCGATGCCAAACGTGGCGCCATCTTCACCCGCCTGGCGCGTGAAATCACCATTGCTGCCCGCGATGGCGGCGACCCCGATACCAACTTCCGCCTGCGCCTCGCTGTGGAAAAAGCCCGCGGCGAGAACATGCCCAAAGACAATATCGAGCGTGCCATCAAAAAAGGCACCGGCGAAGACAAAGACGCCGCTGTGTTCGAAGAACTCACCCTTGAAGGCTATGGACCGCATGGTTCCGCTGTTATGGTCTCCTGTGTCACCGATAATCGTGTACGCACTGTTTCAGATGTGCGCCACATTTTCAGTAAGTTCGGTGGCAATATGGCAGAAGCTGGTGCAGTAGGTTGGCAGTTCGACCGCAAATCCTACTTCTCCTTCCCCTCCACTGCGATGGCGTTCGATAAAGCCTTCGAGCTCGGCGTGGAAGCCGGAGCCGATGATGTAGTGGATAGTGGGGAAGAGATCGAAATTTTCGGACCTGTGGAAGCCTTCAAGACCATCATGGATACACTCGGCAAAGCCAAAGTACAACCCGCTGAAGCCGGTCTGCGCTTGATCGCCAAACAAGAGATCGATCTTGGCGTAGAAGAGATCATGGCGGTTATGAAAGTTGTTGAAAACCTCGAAGAGCTTGATGATGTACAGGATGTCTATCACAACGTGAAGATGTCTGACGAAGCGCTTGCGGCTCTGGAAAACGCGTAAAAATCATTAAACACGACGGGCACGAAGAACACGAAGGTTTTCCTTTGTGAACTTCGTGCCCTTTGTGGTTAAATGGGTTTATGACTCTTGCACTCGGAATTGACCCCGGCACCGCCACCACCGGCTACGGACTCGTCCGCCTCATGCCAGACGGAGAGTTGGTCGCTGTTTCATTCGGCGTGATCCTCACCCCGAAAGAAGCCAGCGACTCAGCCCGGCTTGTGATGCTCTTCGACGATCTCAATAAGATATTGAAGAAACACAAACCCGATACCGCCGCCGTGGAAAAATTATTCTTTGCACGCAACGTCACCACAGGCATCACCGTTGGGCAGGCGCGTGGAGTGGTTCTGCTTGCTCTTGAAAAGGCAACCATCCCCACCTACGAATACAGTCCCACCGAAGTGAAACAAGCCGTGGCTGGCTACGGTCATGCCGAAAAACGGCAGATGCAGGAAATGGTGCGGACCTTGTTGCAGCTGGAAAAGATCCCCAAACCAGATGACGCCGCCGACGCACTGGCGATCGCCATCACCCATTTGAATACAGCAAGATATGATTGAAAATGTAGGGGCAGGTCTGAGACCTGCCCCTACATTTTATTTACGGTAAAATAAAAACATGATTGCCACCCTACGCGGAGAAGTATCACACGTTGAAGATAACGCCATCATCGTCGAAGTAGGCGGTGTGGGTATGCGAGTTTTCGTCCCGGCGCCGATGCGCACAAAAGCCTCGGCGGGAGAGATCATCTTTTTGTTCACCCATCTCGTCGTCCGGGAAGATGCGCTGACGCTCTATGGTTTCGAATCTCAATCCGACCGCGACCTTTTCAACATCCTGCTTGGAGTCGATGGCGTCGGTCCCAAAGTGGCGCTATCGGTATTATCCACGCTGACACTTGAAACCATCCAACGCGCCATCTTTTCTGACGAAGAAGAATTGCTCAGTAAAGTTCCGGGCGTTGGCAAAAAGACCGCGCAAAAAATGGCGATCCACCTCAAAGACAAACTCAAGCCTACCGATGCGCTTTCCAAAATGGCAGCCCTTGCCGACTACGACAGCGAAGTCCTTGCCGCACTCACAGCGCTGGGTTACTCTGTCGTCGAAGCACAAGCTGCATTGCAATCGCTTCCAAAAGATGCTCCCAAAGATGTCGAAGAACGACTGCGATTCGCCTTGCAATATATTGGCAGATAAATAGTTGACCTGCATAAACAAAAGGGCTGTCAAGGTTGAGACCTTGACAGCCCTTTTTTATCCCTGCGTAGGGCGTGAAGCCGGAGCAGTTTTTTTGATGGGGAACAACGCATCGATCACTATGCTGACGATTCTGACAAAGAACAAGAAGAGCAGGCTGCCTGCAGAGAACCAATAGTAATTCTGTGCCCAACTCATACTGGTGTCTGTTCCGCTGAAGATGGCGTGAAAGATACCCACAAAATACATGGCAAAGCTTAGATAGTGAAGCAAACGCCAGAACTTTTGCCCGATCATCGGGCGGATATAAAAGCTCAACGCCACGATCAACCAAATATAGAAACCTAATTGACCAATCCCCACCCAGAACGGACGATAGTCCGCAGTACTAAAGGGAATGAACAACTGTGCAAGAGTGAAATTTATATATTTATCGCCCAGCAAGATCACAGCATGAAAGATGGCGAACGCCAGCCCTAATAAGCTCACATATTCATGAATGGCAAAAGTAGCTGGCATACCGGGCCACAGCCGCGCCATTTTATTGGTAATACCCAAACCAAGTGCCATTGAAAGCCATAAAAGAGAAAGAGAAACAAATGCTGTGCCGCGTGAAAGATACCAATAGGCTTTAGGCGCGTCTCCGCTTAATGAAAACGCCATGTTGGGTAACACAAACGGCAGGATCAATATCGCGATTAACAGACCAATGATAGAGGCGAACAAAAACAGCAAAAATGATTGAATGTTGACCGACGACTCGTTGAATTCATTTTGAGATTGCATGCATAGCTCCTTGCAAATATTCGGTCATGGAAGATGTAATGAACACCTCTCCTGAATCCATGACCATTAACCCAGAGAAGGAAGTCTGAGACTCCAACCAAGCCAGCCCTCGTTCTTTGCCGAGAATGAACGCCGTTTTCGCGGCGGCTTCGGCTTCCATCACTGTTGGTGCAACCACGGTCACACGCAGCACATCGGTATCGACCGGCAGTCCCGTATTGGGGTTGATGATGTGATGTTGAAGTAAACCGTTGCGTTTCCAATTTCGGCGGTCTTTTCCTGAGGATGCGACTCCGCCTTGCTTCACGAGTAGAGTATCGAAATCACTTCCAGCGTGAAATGGGTCAGATATGCCGATCTGCCATGCGTCCTCGTCCATTTGTGGACCGCTCACAGCGATATCTCCGCCTGCATTCATCAAGCATGGACCGAACTGACGCAAGCGATCCACTGTTTGATGTGCCACCCAACCTTTTGCCACACCGCCAAAATCAAGATGGACTCCCTTTGGTAAATTGATCGTCTGACTATCCGGGTCGGCAATCACCTGCGAAAGCGGATGATGCGCTGACTGAGACATTATGCCAAATTGTTCACGCGATAGTTCGTTGAATGAAACGTCGTAACCAGCATCTAATATGGCATCCAATACGGTCGGTGTGACGAGACCATCACTGAACTCATCTGCCCACACTGCCGTTTGAAAGACCTCCCAGAGCACATTGCTAACGCTAACAGGTTGGTCAAAGGTTCGATTAAGGCGAGACAGTTCACTGTCCAGCCGGAAGCGGGAGAGAGATTGCTCCCATTCTTCGAACCAGGTCGGCACATCTTTCAAAACATCCTGCGCAGACTTTGAATCCGATTGAAGAATGACGAGCATGTCACTGCCCATTGCGCGAAAGGGTTGACTGTAAAACATTAGGATGATGAAGTGGATGTAGACGGTTGACTGGCAGGAGCGCCTCCACCTCCGCCGCCTGAATCAGCGTTACCGCCACCACCCCCTTTAGGCTTTTGCACTACGATCACTTGAGGTTGGGGGGCTTTTCCACCGAACAAGATGGTGTATCCAACAGGGGGCATGGTTACGACCGGTGCAGTTGGTTCTGCCACAATAGGCGTGACGGTAGGTGGAATGATCGCAGCTTGTTGTTCAGCTGCTTTTTTATCCGCCTGCGCTTTATCAGGACCTGCAAACATATTCCAAAATGCGATGACCGATGTCATCGAGATCGCAGCGATGGCTAATTGAATATCAGACCATTTATTTGTATTCGGTTTTGGCGCCATTAATCTCTCCTATTAATCGTCATCGTCTTCATGTTCTTCATGGTCATCATCATTGCCTTCATGTTCTCCACCAGAAGAACTCCCTCCATTGCCTGCTTGTCCGCCCCCATTGTTTGTGGGATTGGAAGCCGTGATAACAACAGGCTGTAGTTTTGAGTTTGCAACGATCAAGCCTTCTGAATTCACATAGACCAGATCGCCAGAACTGAAGGTGACCAAATACGTAGGCACGCCTTGATAATCAACGACTTCCACACTGTACACATTGGGATCACCCAGAAAATCAACAGCGATGGTTGTTGCTTCTTCAGCAGTCACCACAAGCGGCACAATTTCTGTCGCAGTTGGAACTGCAAGGACAGCGCTGACAGGTTGTGATAATGCCTTTTGCGATGACTGGGTAGATGCCATATTGTTGTTTTTGACGATATTTTGATAGGCAGAAACCACACCAAACATGGTTGCCATGAGAAACACAGTCAGCATGGCGGAAACAAATAAAGTACTTTTTCTCATTTTTAAACACTCCTTACAGGGTCGTCACCTGTTATCTTGAATAAAGTCGTTTGTTTCTGCGAAAAGTTATGCCTCTAAATTAATTGGACATTAAAGAACTTTGTAGAAATTGTCAGCTTCATCAAATAAGGATAAAAAACAGACTTTTCTTTCATGTATAATCTTTTTCATGAATAGACTTAAAAATATCGACAAGCGTTGGTTGATTCTTGCTGCTGTCGTGGTGATTATTGGTATTGCCCTCCTGCCGCCAGTGCGAAATCGACTTTCGATCCAATATGATCTTTTACGAACGCGTATCGTTTACTTCTTCAACCCACCCAGTGAAGCTGTCTTTGAACCAAGCGAAGAAAGTGAACCATTAACTGTTGAGACCGCCATTGGAACTGTCCGTGCAGAAATGCTGTTGACACTAACACCAGAAGCAACACCAACACCCAAGGCGACAAAGGTCGGTCCAACCGCCAAGCCAACGATCACCGCCACCCCTGTGCCTGAGAAAGCGATCTTGCCGGGTGTGGTGTATGTCGATCAGCATGGGCGTTGGAATTATTGTGGTCCAGCCAATTTGACAATGGCATTGAAATTCTGGGGCTGGAGCGGTGACCGTGATGATGTTGCCAAGGTGGTCAAGCCGGGTTCACCGAATCAGAATCTGGATTTCATCGAACGTGGTTTGCCTGACAAGAACGTGATGCCCTATGAAATGGTGGACTTTGTAAACTTGCAAACCACCGAATACCGCGCCCTCTCCCGCTATGGCGGCGACATGGATCTGCTCAAACGCCTTATTGCGGCGGGATTCCCCGTCGTGGTGGAAAAGGGCTATTACGAACGCGATTACACCGGCAAGATCGACTGGCTTGGGCATTATCTTTTCACCACTGGCTACGACGACGCGCGCGGTGGCTTCATCGTGCAAGACGCTTATCTCAAGCCCGGTAAAGACCTGCTCAGTAAATACGATGAATATCAGGATGGCTGGCGTTCATTCAATTATCTGTTCATGGTGGTGTACCCAGCTGACCGCGAGACGGAAGTTCTCAACCTGCTTGGCCCTTGGGAAGATGAAACCTGGGCAGCAAACCATGCCCTGGAACTCGCCAACAAGGAGATCACTGAGTTAACAGGGAATGACCTTTACTTTGCTTACTTTAACAAAGGAACAAGCCATGTTGCCCTCAATCAGTATTCCGATGCAGCTACAGCGTACGATCGGGCCTTCAATCAATATTCCAAATGGGATACGACCAAGGGCAACCGTCCCTTCCGTATGTTGTGGTATCAGACCGGTCCATACTTTGCATATTACTATTCAGCTCGCTACCAAGATGTGATCGACCTTGCCAACACCACGTTGACCAAGACCATCTCCAAGCCCACACTCGAAGAGTCCCTGCTCTGGCGCGGGCGTGCCTATTACATGATCGGTAACACGGATGATGCGGTAAAAGACTATCGCGCCGCGTTGGAAGTCCACGCAGATTGGTATCCAGCAGTGCAGGCGTTGCAGGAATTAGGATTACAACCATAATGAAACTATTACACTTTGCAGATGCACATATTGACATGACGAACTATGGGCGGCATGACCCGGTTTCGGGCTTGCCCATGCGTGTATTGGATTTCCTAAAATCTTTGGATACCATCGTGGATACTGCCATCGAACGCAAAGTGGATTTGGTCATTTTTGCGGGCGATGCGTACAAGGATCGTTCCCCGGCTCCGACCTTTCAACGCGAGTGGGGCAAACGCATCATGCGCCTGTCTCAGGCAAAGATTCCGACTCTCCTACTTGTCGGCAATCACGACATTTCTCCGTCCATTGGGCGGGCTCATGCCTTGCAGGAGTTCAAGACCCTGCAGGTGCCCTATGTTAAAGTGTTGGATGCGCCTGAGTTATTAAAGCCGACCGATCTATGGGACTTGCCATTGCAGGTCATTGCCATGCCGTGGGTGGCACGCTCTGGGTTGATGGCATCCACTGGCGAGACGGATTCCACACAAGCGTTTTCACGCATCGAAGAGAATATTGGCGAGTTGATCGGCGGCTGGATCGAGGAATGTGATCCGTCCATGCCGATCGTATTGACAGCGCATGCGTCCATTGAAGGGGCAAAGTTTGGCGGGGAACGCCTGGTGATGCTTGGTAATGATCTGGTGTTGACCGGCGGATTGGTGAAGAATCCAAAACTCAACTATGTGGCAATGGGTCATATTCACAAACCGCAAAATGTGAACGGACCCGGACCCGATAAAGTTGATAAAGTTCCCAATACCCAGCCGCCTGTTATCTACCCCGGTTCGATCGAACGAGTCGATTTTGGTGAGGCAAAGGAAGAACGCTTCTTCGTCATTGCGGATGTGGAAGCTGGACGTGATACGGAGGTAGAGTGGATCCAGCTTACGGGAGTGAGAAAGTTCATAGACCGCCGGGCAACCATCGAGTCCAGTGAGAACGTGACAGAGTTCCTAAAGGTGAAACTGCCAAAGCCGAAAGAAATGTCTGAGGCGATTGTCCGCCTGGTAGTGGAATATCCAAGAGAATGGGATTCGTTGATCGATGAATCAGCGCTGCGAAAACATGCGGCAGATGCGTTCGAGTTCCATTTTGTAAAGAGACCGCAGATCGAGTCGCGGGTGCGCATTGATGAAGGACAAGTGGTAAGCAGTTTAAGTCCGCTCGACCTGTTGGGGCAGTATTTCGATGCGGCAAAGGTATCGAATGCAGATGATCTAAAAAAGCTTGCGCAGGAGATCATTACAGAAGAAGAGTAGGCGTATCACTGAAAACCTTTCAGTGTTCTTAATCATATAAAGGAGATTAACATGAAAAACTTAAAGTGGCTTTTACTCGGTATCTATTTGATCGTGGCAGGTTTGATGCTTCTTGGAGTCAGTTTCCCGTTTGCCAATGTGATCGCAGGGGTATGCGGTTTGATCGCCGGGGTGCTTTTCATCCTCAACAGATGATCTGTGTTCCTTCAAGTAAAAGAAGAGCCCTCAAATGAGGGCTCTTCTTTTTTGATTGACTTTGCCCTCTTTTTGTTATAAACTTCGCCATCCCAATAGAAGAGGTTATTATGACAAAGGAACATTCACGATATCGCTGGTTCGTGGTCACTGTGTTCTTCTTTTTTATGCTGCTGCATCAGACCGATAAATTGATGATCGGTTCGCTGCAGGTACAGATCAGCAATGATTTTCAGATCAGCAATACACAATGGGGGTTGGTGAACTCGGGCGCGTTGATCGTTGCCACGGTGCTTTACCCGATCTGGGGGTATTTATACGACCGTTACTCACGCACAAAACTGCTCTCTCTGGCTTCTTTGATTTGGGGAGCCACGACCTGGTTCAATGCCATTGTAAAAAGTTTTGGCGGGTTCCTCGTGACCCGTGCCTCGACTGGCGTTGACGACTCATCCTACCCCGGCTTGTACACGCTGATCGCCGATTATTTCGGTCCGACCCAGCGTGGAAGGGTGTATGGCATTCTTCAGCTTGCACAGCCGCTTGGTTATCTGATCGGCATGATCCTTGCGCTGATGGTTGCCCCAGCGATCGGTGGATGGCGCAGCGTGTTCTACATCACTGGCTCGCTTGGGTTGGTGATCGCAGTGTTGATCTTCTTCTTCGTTAAAGAAATGCCGCGCGGTAAGGCTGAGCCCGAATTCGAGAACATGGCTGAAATGCAGACATTTAAGTTCTCGTGGGCTGAAGCCAAAGAGATCTTCAAGAAGAAGACCATGTGGTTCGTTTTCTTGCAGGGGTTTGCAGGGGTTTTCCCATGGAACGTCATCACATATTTCTTCTTTGCCTATCTGGAAAAAGAACGCGGATATGATGCGAATGGCATCCTCTTTACGATGGCACCTGTGATCCTCATTCTCGCCAGCGGATATTTCGTTGGTGGCTCATTGGGTGACTTTGCCTTCAAACGCACCAACAAGGGACGTATCAT
>JBEBCV010000020.1:0-10106 GCA_041157505.1 Chloroflexota bacterium
CCAAGGCTGACGAGGAAGATGGATAACATGGAAAGCGGCAGGTACATGGACCGCGAAAGTAGAAAGTAAAAGACACCCATCCAGATCGCTGAACCACCCACAATACGCCCAATCCGCTTGGCAGATTGGGAAAGCGGCAAGAGGAAAAGCGTAGAGATCAATGCACCTGCACCCGATGAGCCCATAAGCAGACCAAAGGTCTGCGAATCGCCTTTTAGGACATGGTCGGCAACAGCGGGGAGAATGTTCATGATGGAGAGTCCGAAAAAGGTCACGAGAGAGGCGAAGATCAATAAATCCACCATGCGTGGCTGCGAGCGGACATAGTCCAGGACTTCGCGGAATTGACCACGTCCGCTATCTCGTCTATTGATATCTTGTTGATGCGACTTGACCCAAAATATGCTAAGTAACACCACCAGAAAACTCACGCCGTTAATCCAGAATGCGGCGGCAGAACCAACTGCCTTTAGTAAAATACCCGCCGCAGCAGGACCAAGCATACGTGCAACCTGCAAACCCATAATGTTGAGGGTTACCGCCTGACGGACTTGTTTCATGCCGGAAAGGTCACCAATAAAGGCTTGCTGGGCCGGGAAATCGAGCGCAGCGATGGTGCCAAGGATGAATGCAAAAGTGTAAATATGCCAGATCTGTACAAGGTTCGTTTGCACAAGGAACGCCAGAGCGAATGCCAACAGCATGGCAATGGATTGTGTCACCAGCAAGATCATACGGCGATTGAAACGGTCTGCAAAGCCGCCAGCCCACGGGGCAAGCAGGAAGAGAGGCAAACTATTTAACATGACCACAATACCCAGTGAACTTTCAGATTGGGTCAGTTCCCACACTACCCAGCTCTGTGCCGTGGATTGCATCCACGTGCCAAGCAGGGAGATCGCCTGCCCGCCAAGATACATGCGCAAGTTGGCGTTCTTTAGCGGTTCAAAACTTCGGGTGTATGTGTCTAAAATAGACGCGCGTTGAATTGGTTTTTCCAAAAGAGGCTCCTAAACTTCAAATAACTGACAGATTTCGGATGGATACCTTTGGTAATTTCTTACCATAAGGATTTAAAACAAAGGTAAAATTTGCTTTACCCCCTGTAATTTCAACACTGCTATTTCTACGGAACCAGCAAGGTTTCGATAGAAGGAGAAATTATATACAGTTTCTCTCACGCATCCATTTTAGAAATATATAGATAAAAGGAGACATTATGAGCGAGCTGGAAAAAATTATCATGGAAGAGATCTCAACCTTGGAGGATATGCGACTTATTGATGTGATAGGGTTCATTCGCTATCTCAAAGCTGAAAAGCCCATTCGACAGGATTGGATCAGTGGTTGGTATGAAAGCGCCCTGCATTCCATTCATGAGCGTGAAGAAGAATTGAAAATTTCTCCAGAAGAGCTTGAAAAACAGTTAAGAAAAAAGAAGGATGCGTAGTTCCAATGGGTGAAAGACGAATAAGTCACCCGTGCTAAAATCGACCAAGGCAAACACAGCATGACGACCATTCGCACACCTGCAAGGATCATTCCACGCGCTTTTCCCGGCATCAAACCGGAAGAGGTGCAAGAAATCATCATCAACAGCCAGATCAAAAGTTATCCGGCTGGAACTATCCTATGCAAAGAAGATGCAATTGAACACACGTTTTACATGATCCTCGAAGGGGAATTCGAAGTCACAAAAACCATCAACAACATGGAAAAGCGACTTCTAAAAACCCTTATCGCCGGTGATTTCTTCGGTGAAATGGCGCTTATCCACAATGCGCCGCGTGCTGCCACAGTTCAATCACTGACACCTGCTGTGGTGTTGGAGTTGGATAAACAAGGATTCGACCGGGTCTTGAAACACAGTCCCAGCGTGGCAACTGCAATGGTCGCTGAGATCAGTAATCGGCTAAGAGCGAACGACCAGCTCGCCATCGAAGACCTGCGTCTGCGTGCCCGAGAGATCGCGGATGCGTATCAAAAACTCGCCGAGCAAGATATGGCGCGCAATGAATTCCTGACCAGCATTGCCCACGAACTCAGAACTCCGCTCATGGTCGCCAGTGGTTATTTACACACCCTGAAAAAGGGATTGCTGACCGGCGAACAATTGAAATCCACCATTGAGATCGTCAGCAGGAATGTGGACCAGATCGTCAATCTGACAAATGACCTGCTTTTCTTGCAAGAGCAGGAGCTTGTTCTGAGAGATTTCCAGCCTGTTAACTTATATCAGGTTGTTGAAGGCATCGTTGCAAAATACCAAGCTAAAGCCAAAGCGCGAAGCATCAACATAAAATTGCGAGGCAATTCCAATATCGCTCCTGTCCAGGGTGATGAACCTTCCTTGGAACGCGCAATTACGGGACTGGTCGATAATGCCATAAAGTTCAGCCATCCCAACAGCACAGTTGACATCCGCTTTGCGGACCTCGGAAATCATGTCAGTGTGAGCGTGGTGGATTATGGCATCGGTATCGATCCACAGATCCGTCCGCGAATCTTTGACCGTTTCTTCCATCTCGAAAACAGCGGTGATGAGATTTATGATGGTCTGGGCATCGGGCTGTCCATCACCCGTCAAGTAATTCAACAACATCGCGGTATGCTAGATGTTGATAGCCAGCCCGGTAAAGGCAGTACATTCACGATATCGCTCTTGAAATGGAAATAATTAACCCCATAACTGCACTATTATAAAAATCGCGCTTTCAAAGGCGCGATTTTTATTCTCCAAATATGACATTCAGTTTTTCATTCTCATAGAACGACCTGGCAAAAAATGGTGGATCACCACGCTTCATGGAATGGATTTGCCTTAGAAAGATAGGGAGATCTTCAACCACTGGAAGATGACTCAACGCCTCTTTTTGGATCCATTCCGGTGTGCCTTCTTTCGAGGCTTTTACCTCGCCTTGAGCGTTCTCCCCTACCAGGACGAAAAGCAAAATTCCGATCTCACCGGTATCCACAATTACTGTACCAGCCAGCCATAAGTCTGCTGAGATTCCAGCTTCTTCCATCAACTCGCGCCGAGCCGAAGAAAGGACGTCCTCTCCGCGGTCAACATGTCCACCTAAGCCGTTGTACTTGCCAGCCCAAAGGCGTTTTGTTGGCGCACCTTTGAGCAATAAATACTCATCCCCGCGCCGGACGAAAATCGCCGTGCGGGGAATGAGCATATATCTATCTTTTGTTACGCCTTGGTCTGAAACCGGCATTTTAGTCAGAAAGATCGCTGACGTCTTCCGCTGCCACTGCATCCTTGACGTAGTCCGCGAGAACGGGAGCAACCTTCACCGGCTTGATGAACTTATCGGTGTGATGTTTGGTGTCTTTCATACCCAACAAATTGAAAAGTTTATCGAACTGAGCTTCCCATGCATTGCCCAATTTTTCAAGAGACGCAGCAGAGAGAGCATATGACTTCGCCTTGAATGGACCGATCGCATTCTTGCGGGTCTTGTAATAGAACTGTTCATCGGTCATGCCGGGCTTGCGATCCGCTGCCGCATTGACATCCAACCACGCATACATTTCCTTCTTGAAGTCGGCGGGAATGTTTTCGAAGAACATGGTGGCAAAATTAGTCGCGAGATGCACTTCAATCGCTTCGTTCTGCACAAATTTGTTGAAGTTCTCTTCAGGCACTGTTGAAGCACCATGCTGAACCGTACCGCCCATGCCATAATCCTTGCGGGCAACGCGGCTGAGGTCGCGTAGCACATCGAAAGCGATATGCACTTCGGCAATAGAGCCATCGGGCAAAACAGTACCGCCATGCGAAGTACCGGTCAATACGCTGATCTTGCTCAAACCGGGTTTCCCAGGGGCGATCTTCTGCAAATTGGCATTGTAGGCATCCATATAAGCGCGGAGCTCGGGCTCAGTGGAGTTTTCGGTACCCACTTCGCCGATCTCACCGCCAATGGAAATGGTCACACCTTCTGGCTCATGCTCACGGATGAAAGCAGAAAGCTCGGCAGAGAGTTTGCTGTTTAAAGCTTGCTGTTCCGGCACAGTGGGAAGGCTGATATCTACAAGTGTAGAGGTGTCCACGTCAATGTTGTAGAAGCCAGCTGCCATTGCTTCAATGGAAAGGTCACGCACGGCTTTCAATTCTGCAGCGGCATCTGCCTTGTATTTCTTGGCAGAAACCTGGAAATGATCACCCTGAATGAACACGGGGCCTGTGTAACCTTCGGCAACAGCCGCGCCCAGAATGTTCGTAGCATATTCTGATGGGCGCTGATCGGTATAGCTCATTTCAGAACGAGCCAATTCAAAAATGAAGGCTCCAGCATTGATCTTATTCGCTGCGCGGAACATGGCACGGGCAGCATGGTGAGACAAAGCACGTAAGTTGAAGGCTGGTGTAGACCAGGTCATTGGGGCATCGCCGCGTCCACGAGCCATGTAAAGTTCGTGGATGGATGCGGCGTAAACACCCAGTTCGAGCGCAGCAGCACGCACCAGAAAGCGAGCCCAGCCCGCAGAGGAGTCAGAAGCGAGCGCGGAGCGTTCCACTAACTTGCCAACATTTTTCCTGAACTTGGCTGCATCCAAAACTCGAACAGTAGTCCCCTCAACTGCAATGCTGTTCTCGACAAGATCGAGTAATTGTTTTACTTGGTCGGACATAATAATTCTCCTGATACAAAATGATAACTTGATTATAACTGGAATTAAACGATATAATTGATTGACCCACGAAACGAATTTAGACCAAAGCACGTATATTCTGGCAGGAGGCTCACATGAGCGATTTTTTTGAAAAAGTAAGCAGTCAGGTCGACCCGTTCAAGAAGTTGATTTCATTCATCCCTGGTTTTAGCGGCTACGTAGAACGACAAAACCGGCGCGACGCAGACAAGCTTTTGCGTGAAACTGTGGCACGTCGTTTCGAAGAACAATTGTCACGGGCTTCGAATTTACAGGTGGATATGGTCAGCAATGGCATGCTCAGTTTTGTAGATGATATGGAAAAAGCATCGTTGGCGCTTCGCACCTTCATCGACAAAATCAGCACTGCCGCACGTGGTTATTCAGGCATGTTCGATGCTGTCAAGATCAACGAAAAGGAACTCGAAGCGATCTATCAATTCGACGCAGCCTTCTTTGATCTGGCAGACCAGATCAAGAGCGCATTGGATAATGTGGAAGCCAGCATCGGTGATGAAACCGCCCTGCCTGCCGCCATCCGTAACATCATCGCCCTCTCACGCCTCGCTGTGGAAACGTTCGAACGCCGCTCCGAAATCGTAACGGGAAGTCGTTAATTTTTTTGTAGTGGCACAGCCATGGCTGTGCCCCTACGGATAATCATATGTGGCACAATTATATAAACGCAACATCCATTGACGAAGTTGTTCGCATCCTTGCTGAGAAGCGTGAAAGTGCCCGCGTTGTTGCTGGCGGCACTGATCTCATTCTCGAACTTGAACGTGGCGTGCGCAAAGGTGTTGATACGCTGATCGACGTCACAAGAATCCCCCAACTCAATCAAATTACAATCGATGAAGATGATGTAATTCATCTCGGGGCTTTGGTCACGCACAATGACTGTGTTGCCTCCAAGCTCATTCGCACACGAGCCTATCCGCTTGCGCGCGCGGCATGGGAGGTAGGCGCGCCACAGATCCGGAACCGCGGCACAATAGCAGGCAACTTGATCACCGGCTCTCCAGCCAATGACACCATCACCCCATTGATGGCACTTGGTGCGAAGGTCACACTTGTTTCAGCTAGAAAGACACGCGTAGTTTCACTAAAAAAGTTTTACCTTGGCGTTCGAAAGACCGTCCTTGAACCTGACGAAATGCTGGTGGACATTTCATTCCCAGCGTTGACTAAAACCCAGCGTGGAACATTCATCAAATTAGCATTACGCCGCGCACAAGCCATTTCCCTCGTCAACGCCGCGATCATTCTGGACCTCAAAGCGGATACCGTAAAGTCTGCCTCCATCACACTGGGAGCTGTAACCCCCATCATCACCCATGCCCCAAAAGCTGAAAAATTCCTCGTTGGCAAAAAACTCAATGAGAAAAATATCGCCGCCGCTGCAGAGTTAGCAGTGAAATCTGCCAAACCCATCGACGATGTGCGAGGGTCAGCGAATTACCGTCGCGAAATGGTACGCGTTATCACCCAGCGCGGGTTGACCAATATTCGCGATGGCAAAGAACAAGCGGGCATGCCCAAGAAACCGATTTTGTTGGTTAGCGAAAAAACCGCTGCTTATGATGCACAAATCGCAGGCGAATTCCCTTCCTCCGCAATCGAAACGACCGTCAACGGCAAAAAATACACCTTCAACAGCGGACACGACAAAACTCTACTACGCCTGCTTCGCGAAGAGGGCATGTTGATCGGAACTAAAGAAGGCTGCGCTGAAGGGGAATGCGGCGCCTGTACCGTCTTCCTTGATGGGCAAGCCGTGATGTCCTGCCTTGTTCCTGCACCTCGAGCTCACGGCGCGGAGATAGTCACCATCGAAGGGCTGGCAGATGGGGATAAACTTAACCCCGTGCAAGAAAAGTTCATCGAACACAATGCTGTGCAATGTGGGTATTGTATTCCCGGCTTTATCATGTCTGGGGCGAAATTACTTGAAGAAAAACCGAACCCCAGCCGAAATGAGATCGAGCAAGCCATTACTGGAAATCTCTGCCGCTGTACCGGTTATTACAAAATTGTAAAAGCGATCGAAGAAGCCAGCGGTGTATAAACTTTCGAGGTGAGTATGAGCAAATACAGAAGTTCAAGCCGAAAACAGGTTAAAGAGCGAACCAATCAACCACATTATTTGTGGCGTGGGATCGGTTGTATTATGATGCTCTTGATACCCCTTATATCCATTGCTGCTGCATATGAAACTATCAATTACGCTCTGGAAGTTGGGTATCGCGTTCCATATCAACTTTTAGGTACACCCACCTACCCCGACCTTTTCTACAAATCCAGCGGCATGATGATCATCTTGAGCCCGATCACTGCCATCAGACATTTCTATGCTTATGCCGTAGCATCCATTTTCTATATGGTTTTGCTAGGCGGTATAACCTCTCTGGGATATTCAATTGTGTATCGTATGGTCGGACCTTCTCGTTACGGTCCATTGGATGCCCCTCCATCAAACGTTAAAGCAAAGCCATATAAAAGATAAACATGACCCAAAAATCTGTAGGAACCTCTCATCCACGCATCGACGCACTTGGCAAGGTTACCGGAGAAACAGAATACTCTGGCGACCGCAATATGCCAGGTATGCTTTTCATGAAAATTCTCATGGCAGAACGTCCCTACGCTCGCGTACGGGATGTTCGCACTGATAAAGCGATGAATGCACCAGGCGTTATTGCTGTATATACTGCCAAAGATGTTCCCATAAACGAGTATGGTCTGCAAATCCCAGACCAACCTGTTTTGTGCGGACCAGGAGCCAGCAAACCGTATACAGACCTTGTCCGCTTTGTTGGGGATCAGGTTGCAGTTGTTGTTGCAGAAACAGAAGTTCAAGCGGCGTCCGCGGCAAAATTGATAGAAGTGGATTATGAAGACCTCACGCCTCTTACTGACCCGATCACTGCCATGCGTTCTGATGCACCCCTCCTCCACCCAGACCGGGGCGATACCAATGTTTGTGTTCACTACAAGATCCGCAAAGGCAATGTGGATGAAGCCTTTGCTAAAGCAGATGTGATCGTTGAAGGCGAGTATCACACTCCGGTGCAGGAACATGCCTATCTCCAACCGGAGGCGGGTTTATCCTATCTTGACGAGGAAGGACGCATAGTAGTTGAGAGCGCCGGTCAGTGGACGCATGCTGACCGAAAATCCATTGCCCATGCTTTGGATCTTCCCGAAGAGCAGATCCGTGTGATCTATCCTGCCATTGGCGGCGCTTTCGGTGGGAGAGAAGATCTTTCTGTGCAGATCGTTCTTGCTCTGGCTACAATGAAACTCAAGCGTCCCGTGAAGATCATCTGGTCACGCCGGGAGTCGATCATTGGGCACGGCAAACGCCATGCTGTCATTCTTCGAGCCAAATGGGGTGCCACCAAAGACGGCAAATTGGTAGCAGTTCAGAATGAAGTCATTGGTGATGGTGGTGCATACATGTACACCACCAACAAAGTACTTGGCAATGCAACCATTACCTCTACCGGTCCATATGCTGTTCCAAACGTCAAAACGGATGTGTATGGAGTCTATACCAACAATATCCCTGGTGCTGCTTTTCGCGGGTTTGGTGCACCACAAGCACTGTTCATGGCTGAAAGCCAAATGAACAAACTTGCAGAAAAACTCGGGATGGACCCGGTTGAGTTCCGCTTGAAAAATGCTTTACGTGATGGTGATACTCTGGGAGTTGGCACGCCCGCCCCAACCCCTGTAAGCATCATAGAATGTATTGAAGCGGCACGTAATTCTTTCAATTGGAAAAAACAAAAAGTAAGTAAATCTAGAAAACAAGGTACGATCCTCAAAGGTCGGGGATTTGCTGCAGGCTTCAAGAATGTTGGATTTTCCTTTGGCTACAAAGAGAACTGCTGGGCTAAAGTTGAAATTCATGGCAACGGAAGCATCGAACGAGTTATCCTTCACCATGCCGGCGCAGAAGTGGGTCAGGGTTTCCAAACCGTCATGGTGCAGATGGCTGCCCACGTGATCGGAGTTCCCACAAATATTGTCGAAATGCGAACGTCAGACTCTGCTTTGCAAGGTAATCCTGGGTCGGCATCGGCTTCGCGTCTTACCTTTATGGCAGGCAATTCGGTCAAAGGTGCAGCAGAAGCGGCGCTCGCTAAATGGGAAGCAGAAGAACGTCCTGCGATCGCAGAGTTTTCGTATTTTGCCCCACCCACCACCCCAATGGATAAGGAAACCGGTTACTCCATGCCGAATTTCCAATATGCCTACGTAGCCCAGGCTGTGGATATAGAAATTGATTCAGAAACCGGTCATTTACGGGTCAAACGCATCATCTCTGCTGATGATGTGGGTACAGCCATTAACCCGGATCTTGTTGTGGCACAGATCGAAGGAGCCATTGTTCAGGCACATGGCTATGCGGTGATGGAAGAATTCAAGACAAAAGACGGTCGTGTAATGACCGATCAACTTAGCACATACCTCCTTCCTACAATTTGGGATATCCCAGAAAAAGTAGAATCTGTTTTGGTCGAAGTACCAGATCCGAACGGACCATGGGGTGCTCGGGGTATGGGCGAATTACCTTATCTTCCGGTTGCAGCGGCCATTGCAGCTGCGATCCACGACGCAACCGGAGTATGGATAAATGAATTCCCATTCACGCCTGAACGGGTGTTGCGGGCGTTGGGCAGGATAAAATGAGAACTGTAGGTCACGCTAAAAACGTGACCTACATACTTTATGACTTCAATCTTCCAAGCTTTAGTCGAATTAGAAAAAAATAATCAACCCGCCGCACTCTGTACTGTGACGAAGAGTGAAGGCTCCACACCCCGCCATGTTGGCAGCAAGATGCTGGTTTATTCTGACGGCAAATTCATCGGCACAGTTGGTGGTGGAGATCTTGAACATCGCGTCCTCGATGAAGCCTGGATGGCAATTAGTGATGGCAAACCACGTTATTTGCATTACAACATGGCTGACCCTTCACGCGGCGATCCTGGAGTATGCGGCGGTCAGGTGGAGGTTTTTGTGGAACCCATACTTCCAGCCCCAACCCTCGTGGTAATTGGCGCAGGACATGTCGGTAAGGCGGTTGTCCATCTTGCAAAATGGCTGGGCTTCCGTGTTGTTGTCAGCGATGATCGGGTGGAGTTTTGCAACCCAGACGTTACCCCTGGAGCAGATGAGTATTATCCGATCGAAATGGGAAAACTGGCAGAACAACTCAAGATCACAAAAAGAACCTATTTGGTAGTGACCAGTCGCGGGTCCAGTGTAGATGCGTTCGGTCTTCCATCACTCCTTGAGAGTGAAGCCGCTTATATTGGCGTGATCGGCTCAAAACGACGATGGGCAACTACTGTCAAAGCATTGAAAGAAAAGGGTGTGAGTGAGGACTTAATTTCAAAAGTACATTCACCCATGGGACTGGAACTTCAAGC
>JBEBCV010000021.1:0-13034 GCA_041157505.1 Chloroflexota bacterium
CACCCATCATCCTACTCACTGCGAAATTAGATGAAACCGATAAAGTGTTGGGACTCGAACTCGGCGCGGATGATTACGTCACCAAGCCATTTGGGATGAAGGAACTGACCGCCCGCATCCACGCCGTATTGCGCCGAGCGCTTCGCACCCCGCTCGAACCGGATACACTAAAGATCGGCAGCATCTCCCTCGATAAAGATTCCCGCACCGTCACCGTGGACAATGAGCCCGCTTCCCTCACCCCCTCCGAATTTGACCTGCTCTACGTGTTCATGTCTGCCCCCGGCAAAGTCTTCTCCCGCTCTGACCTGCTGCTCAAACTGCAAGGGACAACCTTCGAAGGCGTCGAACGGACGATCGATGTCCACATCCGCAATTTAAGAACCAAGATCGAGCAAGACCCATCCAACCCGCAATATATCCAAACCGTTTTTGGGGTTGGGTATAAATTTGCCACATCGTAGGGGCACGGTCCCCGTGCCCTTTTGTTTATAAAAACAGGGGCGGGGAAACCCCGCCCCTACCTGGAACTTGACACTTGAAACTCACCCATAAACTTACCCTCGCCTTCCTGCTCCTCAGCCTGATCGTCATTGGGCTGGCGGTGACTTTGATATGGGGGTTGATCAACTACCAGTTCAATCAATATCTCGAAGTTCAGCGTCAAAATGATTTTGCAGTGGCGGCAAAAAATTATTACCTTGAAAATCGCACCTGGGATGGCGTGGATAATTATCTGCGCGAGAAGCAACTCCTGCCCCCATTCGATGAAACCAACCCGCCGCCGCAGCCTTTTGTATTGGTGGATACAGATCGCAAAGTGATCATTGCATCTGCACCGTATGTGGTTGGCGAAAAGGTCAAGCAAGGCACGCTGGATAAAGGCATCCCCATCGAAAGCGGCGGCGAAGTTTTCGGCACGGTCATCTCCACTGGGCAGCCACTCGTCCGCAACCCGATCGACCAGAAATATGTGGACCAAATCAACCGCGGATTTTGGCTGGCGGGCATTGTAGGTATGTTGGTGGCTTTGGGCTTTGGCTTGCTACTGGCACGCTCTCTCACCCGCCCCGTGCGTGACCTGACCAACGCCACGCGAAACATGGCACAGGGGCAGCTCGAACAGCAAGTGCCCATCCACTCAGGAGATGAACTCGGCGAACTGGCACAAGCCTTCAATCACATGAGCGCGGACCTTGCCCGCGCCAATCGCTCGCGCAAACAAATGACCGCCGACATCGCCCACGACCTGCGCAATCCGTTGACGGTGTTAAGCGGTTATCTTGAGTCACTGCAAGACGGCAAAATTAAACCTACGCCAGAGCGTTTTGCCGTTATGCAAGCCGAAGTGACTCACCTGCAGCATCTCGTCGAAGACCTGCGGACGTTATCTCTTGCCGATGCGGGTGAATTGAAACTACACCTCGAACCGACATCCATCCCTGAATTGCTCGAACGAGTCGCAGAAGCCTATCGTCATCAGGCAGAACAACAACAAATTCACTTGAAAGTGGAGATCGAACCCAACCTGCCAGAGGTTGACCTCGACCCTGCCCGCATGGAACAGGTGTTGGGCAACCTCGTCAGCAACGCGTTGCGGTACACTGCCGCAGATGGGGAAATTCGTCTCGAAGCGAAACAGCTCAATGGGAGTCTGAGCGTGAGCGTCATCGATAATGGCAGCGGCATTCCAGCCGAGATCCTGCCGCATATCTTTGAGCGCTCCTATCGCGGCGATGAATCCCGGAGCGGAAATGAATCGGGATTGGGGTTGGCGATCGCAAAATCCATCGTGGAATACCATGGCGGAAATATCCGCGCAGAAAGCAACAAGGTTGGGAGCACCTTCCACATCACAATTTGATCGGCTACGACCAGGTAGCAAAGCTGCAAATTTCAGCCGCAAGGTACCATCCTCTTGCGGCTGAAATTTTATTTACCTCGATCCAACAACTGTTGAAGCACACCGATCAGGTTGATGAGGTTGAAGGGTTTCGACACAAATTCATTTGCTCCAGCTTCAAAACAACGTTCTTTATCCCCTGGCATGGCAAGCGCTGTGATCGCAATGATGGGGATGGATGCAATGCGGGGATCGCTGTGGGCACGCACACGGCGGATCGCCTCCAAACCATCCATGCCAGGCATTTGGATGTCCATCAACACAATATCGGGGCGCAGGTAGGAGATCTTCTCGAGTAGCACCTTTCCGTTATTCATGGCTGCCACGCGAAAATTTCGTGGTTCCAAAAAATCGGTAATGAGTTGTAACATCAGATCATTATCGTCCGCTATTGCCACAAGGGGCATTTTCAATGGAACTGGGGGATCTTCTGCGAAATTGGTTTTACTGCTGCTTGTTTCTTGCTCGGTTTGATCGGATTCCAAGGGTTGCCAGGGCAAAGTGACGGTGAACCGGCTGCCTTCGCCAAATACACTTGCGACCTCAACACTGCCATCATGCAGTTCCACCAGCTTCTGAACAAGAGACAAGCCCAACCCTGTCCCACTATATTCACGGGACAGACGACTATCTATCTGTGTAAACGGTTTAAAGAGCCGACTCAAATATTCAGGTTTGATGCCAATTCCCTTGTCCCAGACCACAAATTGAATCTGCTGATCTTGGGGGTTGGCATGGACCTCAAGCCCGAGTTCGCCCTTTTCTGGCGTGAATTTGATGGCATTGCTGAGGAGGTTTACCAGCACTTGTTTCAGGCGACGCGCATCACCATATAGCAAAATTGGTTCCACAAGCGGCGTGTACTGCACAATCTGTTGCTTTTTGCCCGACATGCCTTTGGTCAGTTGCAGGCTCGCCAGACAGACATCTGCCACAGAGACGTAGGATAGATCCAGTTCCAGGTTGCCGGTCTCCACTTTTGCAAGGTCGAGGATATCGTTGATCAACTCCAATAGATGTTGCCCGCTTTCACCAATGAGCTTTATCACTTTAGTTTGTTTTTCATTCAAACTTCCATAAACGTTCATTTCCAAAGATTCCGAAAAGCCAAGGATGCCGTTGAGCGGTGTGCGCAGTTCATGGCTCATGCTGGCGAGGAATTCGTCCTTGATGCGCATGGCATGTTCAAGTTCAGCGTTGACTTGCATAATTTCAGCCGTGCGCTCCTGTACACGTTCCTCCAGCGTGTGGTTCAATTCTTGCAATTCCTGGTATAGCGTTTTGAGTTCATGAATGTCGGTTGAGTTTATCAAGGCATGGGTCACTTTACCGTTCGCATCATGAATGGGTTGAATAACAGTTCTAAACCAGCGCAGCTCTCCGCCGATGTTGCTTAGGGTTTCGTAGGTTTGAACCATATCTTCGCGAATCGCTTGTCGGATGTGCTCTAACTGGCTGTCGGCAACCGCTGGTGGGAACAGATCATGCATGGTTTTGCCGACCAATGCCTCGACTGGTTGACCTAACTGGTTGGCAGCCACCTGATTCATATACAGGAAACTTCCTTCCTGATCCACCGTCGCCACAACGTTGTCCAAACTTTCCATCAAGCTGCGATATTTTTCTTCGCTCTCATGCAGGATATCTTCGGTCTGTTGGCGTAAGATCGCGGCGGTGACCTGCTTGCCAATAAAATCCATCCGTTCCATGTGTGTCTGGTTGAACACACTCTTGCTGTTGATCACCAGCAGACCAAGGGCTTTTCCACCTGAAACCAACGGCAATATCAACACGGATTGGATGTTGATCAACTTCGCGATCTGCGGGATCAGTTTGCGGGCTGGTGCGCGCAGGATTTCGGGCAGAGAATTCGTTTCGACGAACTGGCTGAGCCACTCATGGATCTCCCCTGCTTCATTTAGAATGACGCCTTGCTGGTTTTCCAGAAGACGCCGGATATAAGCGCTCTTTTCAAGCGGGATTCGAATTTGAGTATCGATGGATGTACCAAGCCATTTTTCGACCTGTGCAATCACTTGTTTGGGCAGAGTGGTACCCTGCAATTCAAGATGGCTGCCATCCTTGCTAAGCAGGTGAATGGCCACGCTGCGGCAATCAAAAGCGGTATGGGCTGCCTCTGCAAACGCCTCAGCCATTCCCTGCAACCCGCCCCCGCGATTGGCAGCTTCGTTCACCGCGTGGATGATCTGCAGGTCCAGAGTGCGGTTGTGGAGTTCCTCTTCATTGTGCTTGCGTTCGTGAATATCCTGAATGACCGTCAGGCGACAATCCTGTCCCTGGATCTGGATGGGAGAAACATTGATACTCAACCAACGCCATTCACCGGATTTGTTCCGCAACTGGATCTCAAGGTTTTGTAATTCTCCTTGCGCTGCCAAAGTTTGCCGGACCTCCGGAGATGAATACATCCCCAGCCCCACAGATGATTGTCCCTGTAGTTCGGCGCGTGAATAACCGCTGATCCGTTCCAATTCTTCGTTGAATTCCAAGAGCAATCCATCACTGAGGCGGGTAATGGCCAGCGCCAACGGGCTGGTGTGGAAGGCTACGGCAAATTTGGTTTCACTTTCGCGCAAGGCATTTTCGGCACGTTTTTGGTCAGTAATATCAAGGATGCTCGTCATGAAGTAAAGCACCTTGCCCTCTTCATCTCGCCGCAGCGATGTGCTGATATCTGCCCATATGGTGGAGCCACTTTTGTGGAGGTAACGTTTGATGAAACGGCTTGATTCTTTTTCACCTCGGAGCAACTTATCTATTTCCACCTGGCTTGGCTCGATATCTTCGGGGTGGGTGATGTCTTGCCATTTCAGCCCATTCATCTCCTGCACAGAATAGCCGAGCATTTGGGAAAACGCCACATTAACATTAACTTCGCCGCTAGGTAGTGTAATTGATTTGCCGACCACTGAATAATCGAACACATATTTGAATTTATCTTCGCTCTCGCGCAGGGCCTGCTCCACCAGCTTGAGTTCTGTAATATCGCTCAAATATAGATTGACATATTCCGATTGAACCCGATAAGCGATGGTGGCAAGATACACCAAATCACCGCAGGGCAATTCGAACACTTTATTGGCTTGCCGAGCAAGCACATCAGCAACTTGCTCCTTCAAAAAAACGGGGACATGTCCACCAACCCCACATTGCCATTCATGCAGCAAAACTTCACTGGATGTGTTGGCATACAGGATCTTGCCTGCATGGGTCAGCCGCAAAACCGGGTTGGGACTTTCAGCAGGGAAAAGCGCCATGCTTTCGATCTCGGATTGGGCTGCTCTAAGATCTGTAATATCCATGCTAATATTGGCATACAGATCATTTCCCAACAGGAAATTGGTAGACCAATAAGTTCTATTGTTTGAACGGAAATGAGTCTCGAATTGGGCAGGCTGACCAGTGACATCAATTTGGCGGGATAATTCCAAATATTGAGTCATCACCTCTTCGCCAAACAGCTCGATCGCGCGCCTGCCATGCGCAGAGTCCTCCCCCAGCCCGATACTTGCCGCCCCCAGCGGATTGATATCAGCCACCTCCCAATCAGTGATCAATCCTTGCGAGTTGCGTATCAGTTTCCAGATCACACTTTGCATCGGTGAGTTATATAACAACGCGCGAAATTTAGTTTCGCTTTCGCGCAATGCCTGTTCTGCCAACCGGCGGTCGGTAATATCCAGAAATGAGACAACATACGAATGTTTACCCTGGAACTTCAACGGGACCCCGCCCGAAAGGACGTCAAAACTTGTCCCATCCAGGCGAAGAAAAACAGTTTCCACGAAAGGCACCGGACCGTCTGTTTCATTAGCCTGTGCAATTCGTTGTTTCGTAAGAACGTGAAAATTCGGGTGAACCCGCTCCAGAACGGGTTTACCAATTAAATCCTGTTCAGAACTTGCGCCAAAAAACTCCACGGCTTTACGATTGACCAGTTCAAAGTTCCCATCTTCGTCGAATGTGATAATGGCCACCGGCGAGAAATCGATCAACTTACGGAAGCGTTCTTCGCTCTCGCGCAGCGCATCCTCTGCCCGCCTGCGGAGGGTGATATTGCGCTCGATCCCCACCAACCCGATGATCTGACCATGGGTATCGTGCAGCGCCAGTTTGGTGGCTGCCAGCCAGTGTTCGTTCTGATGGATATCCAATTGCGTCCGCTCAAAACCATTGATGCCTTCCCCCGATTCCATCACCTGCCGCTCGGCTGCCCGGAATTGTTGTGCCAATGACTCCGGGTAAAAATCAAAATCGGTACGGCCTACCAACTGCTCGGGTGAATCAACGCCCATAAAACTGGCAGTAGCACGGTTCGCAACCAGGAAACGGCTCTCGCGGTCTTTCAGGAAGATCAAATCTGGCAGGTTGTCGATCAACTGACGCAACAGGGAGCGCTCTAGCTCCAATTCTTCCAGCGCCTTTTCTTTTTGTTTTTCGGCTTGCTTACGGTCGGTCATATCCAAAGTCATGCCGACGGTATGGGGTATGCCGTTGATCTTGATCGGAACGATCGAATACAACACATTATGGAGTTTCCCCTCACTGTCACGGATATCGATTTCACGGGGCTCGAGTCCGCTTCCAGAAGCAACAAGCAGGGCGCCGATCGACTGGTTGATTTCATCGGTAATCGCGCCCAATTGCACCACCGTTTTGCCAATGGCCTCATCGCGCTTGTATCGGTGTAAATCACAGAACGCCTGGTTGACTTCCATCAATCTGCCTTCGGCATCAGTAACAACAATTCCTACCGGGCTGTTGTGGAATGCCGCCGCAAATTTTTCCTCGCTCTCGCGCAGAGACTGCTCGATCAACTTGCGACTATGGATATCTTGAATGACGGACAGATAACAATCCTGCCCCTGGATTTGGATGGGTGACATACTGAAGGTCAACCAACGCCATTCACCGGATTTGTGCCGCATCTGTATTTCGAGATTCCGTGGCAAGTCTTGCGATACCAACCTTTGTCTGTATTCCGAATCCGCCAATAACCCCAGCGAATTAACAGATTGTCCCTGAAGTTCTGCGCGTGTATATCCGCTGATCCGTTCCAATTCTTCATTGAATTCCAGGAATACACCATCACTCCGGCGGGAGATCACCAACGCTACCGGGCTGGTGTGGAAAGCCACCGCAAATTTGACTTCATTCTCACGCAGAGCATCTTCCATCTGCTTTTGTTCGGTGACGATGGATAATGTGTTCAAAACCTTTTGGGGCTTGCCATCTTCCGAATACGTCAAGACCGTATTCCTTTGCTGCACCCATTCCCAGTCTCCGCTCTTATTTTTCACCCGGTACTGTGTGTTCAGAACCTGGTTCGGTCTCAGGTATGAGAGTTGCTTCCATTGCTCCGACAAGAATGCAAGATCATCCGGATGAACGGCGCCCATGATCGAATGATCCGACTCAAGTTCTGCCCGGCTGTAGCCGAGGAATTCTTCGCGGTTGAGAAAACGGCTGGTGTGTTCCACCAAGTCTAAAACATAGACGGTGTCGGGAGAATTGTTGAGGAACCTCTGCAGTTCGAACTCGCTCTCTCGCAGTTTCCTTTCGGTACTCTTCTGCTCTTCGAACAAATCATGCAACGACCGGCGCGCCTGCCGGGCTTCCTCCAGGGCGCTTTGCAGCATCACTTCGCGGTTTTTGTATTCGGTCAGGTCAGCCACCACCAGGTAAATGACCTGCATCCCGCCCAGAGATAAAGAATCGGCAAATACAGAAGCCACCAGCGAACTGCCATTCACCCCGGGCAGGGTAATTTCAGCACGCTGAGAATTTTCACCGGCTTGCCGAAGAAGTGCTTCGAATTTTTCACGTTCGTCGGGTGGCAGCCAACCTGCAATTTTGGAGCCAATAATGCGACTCAGTGGAATCCCCAGCATCTCTGCAAAACGCTGGTTGCAGTAGAGCACCATCCCATCCATTGATAAGGTTAGGGCGCCATCGCTCATCTCCTCGATCAAGACCCGGTACACCTGGTCTGCACCTTGCAAGGTAAAAATCTGCGAACCTTGAGGGTGCGGTATGGCGATCGCATCCACAGCGCCCTCCCTCAGAACCTGGAGGGTCTGTTCCAGCTCTGCCACCTTGGAACGCAGCGCCTCGTTCTCCGCTTGCAGGTGGTCCTGTGTTATTGAATTTTTCTTTGGTGACATAACCACCTCACAACCCGATTATTTATAACTGTACAAAACATTGCTTAAATTTCCAGATCCAGCGCTGCCAGCACCTGAGCCCTATCCGATAAATCGCCGAGGATGCGCCGCACCGGCAGCGGTGATTTCTTGACCAGCGTAGGCACCGCAATGATCTGATCCCCTTCTGCCAACTCGGGTTGCTGGTACAGGTCAACCACATCTAGCGTATAGTTCTCTGCAAGATACTCAGTGCAGATCGCTTTGAGATTAGAAACCGCCCTCATCGATCGCGGAGTGGCTCCCGCGATGTACAACGTGAGGCAATATTCCGGCTTGGGGGTCATGAAATTTCACGTTCTGCAGGATCTGCCTGACGGATTTTGCCCATCGCAACACGATCCTGCGTCTGGCGTGTTTCGCGGTCGCGTTCCTGTGCCACAACCCGCTGAACTTCTGCTGCTTCGGACTCATATTCCGCCTGCAACAGAGCGATCTGCGCTTCCAATGCTTTACGCTTACGTTCCAATGCCAGTTTTTTAAGATCGATCTCCTGCTGACGCGCCAATTCGGCGGCATGTTCCTGCGCCGCCTGTGCCAACCGGGCCGAACCGGTCAGCACCCCACCCTGGCCAATATACACATTTTGCAATTCCACGCCGTGATCGGTGAGCAGGAATTCGCGGATCTGGTTGGAATGCGCCATGCCTCGAGACTTCAAGACATACAGAACACGGTTGCGCTCGCCGCTGGATTCCACATCCCTCAACAGCAGCCAGGTATCCACCAGCGAGGAGATGGCCACGTCGGTATGTTCCTGGGAAGCGCCGCCCGAAGTCAGGCTGGTGAAAAAGGCGGTGATCTGGCTGGTCTTCAAAAAATCCACCAGCCGCAGCAGCATGGCTTTGACCAGAGACAGGTCTTCATTGCCTAAAAAACTATTGATCGGGTCAATTACCACCACCGCTGGTTTGAACGCATTAACGGACTTATGGATCAGGCTCAGGTGCATCTCCAGTCCGTTCATCGTCGGGCGTGTGGCGTGGAATTGCAACATCCCAGCGTTCACCCAGCGCTCCAAGTCAATGCCGATCGAGCGCATATTGCGAATGATCTGATCGGGAGCTTCCTCAAAGGCAAAAAAGAGCGCACGCTCACCGCGTTGGCAGGCTGCATCCACAAAATGGGATGTCATACTGGTCTTGCCGCTGCCCGCCGTGCCTGAAACCAGTACCGTAGTGTTGCGGAAATAGCCTTTGCCGCCCAGCATGGTATCCAGGCGGGGGATGCCGCTGGGGATACGTTCGGTTGAAACCGGGTAGTTCAACCCCAGCGAGGTGATCGGCAATACCGTCATGCCGTCCTCATCAATCAGGAAGGGATATTCATTCGTGCCGTGCGTCGAGCCGCGGTATTTAACAATGTGCAGGCGGCGCGTGGAAACCTGGTTGGTGATGCGATGATCGAGCAGGATGACACAATCAGAAATATATTCTTCCAATCCCTGGCGCGTTAGGGCGTGCTCGCCGCGTTCGGCAGTGATGACAGCCGTCACGCCTTTTTCTTTCAGCCAACCGAACAAGCGGCGCAGTTCGGCGCGCAGCAAGTGCGGGTCGGGCAGCCCGCCAAACAGCGACTCGAGCGTATCGAGCACCACCCGTTTGGCGCCAATAACCTGGATGGCATGTCCCAAACGGACGAACAGACCCTCCAGATCATATTCCCCCGAAACTTCGATCTCATTACGCTCGATCCGTACATGGTCTACCAGAAGTTTCTTCTCAGCCTTTAAGCGTTCAAGGTCAAAACCTAACGCGGTCACGTTGCTGGATAGGTCGGCGGCGGTCTCTTCGAAAGACATGAACACGCCCGGCTCGTTAAACAATTGTGCACCATGCACCAAGAACTCGATCCCTAGCAGGGTTTTACCGCACCCGGCACCGCCGCAAACCAGGGTAGGACGACCCTGAGGAAAGCCACCCTGGGTGATCTCATCCAACCCGGAAATGCCGGTGGGGGTTTTGGGTAATAGAATACGATTGCCTGTCATTTTTAAAGCTCCTTACTCAATTTCCGCACTCGAGTGACCTGCTGGCACCCCACCTGTTTCAGAAAGTCTTTGGCTTCCCACTGTAGTGAACGGATGCAGCTTTCGCACCCAATCGTAAGTTCGTATCAGTGGTTCAATTCACCCATCGAGGCATCCAATTTGTTTTTTCCGTATCAAGTTGTAAACGCGTTCATGTGCTCTGCGTGGACGTTGCAGCCATACCCAACCTCTAAAAATATTAAGAAAAAAGCCCATTACCTCTAAATAGAGAATAACAGGCTGATATGCAAGCATCCACCGTACGGGTACGGTATTTATCCCCTATCTTTAGAATTTCCCCGTTTGCCCCCTATGCGCCAAGACTATCATTTCCCAATTTTCTTTTCTACAGTACAGGTACTATGTTTATTCCAAAAAGCCATTCTTTAGGGCAAAACGTACCAATTCGGTCTGATTGTTTAGGTTCAACTTCTTAAGCAAATGAGCACGGTGCATTTCCACCGTACGGACACTTAGCATAAGGCGCTCGGCAATTTCCGGGTTGCTCATTCCTTGTGCAGCCATTTGCATAACCTGACGTTCACGCGGAGTCAACATGTCATAGGGATCCATACTGCGAGTATCAGAAGTGCGATGCATAAAGGCGTCGATAATATATTTATCCAGTGACGGGCTAACGTAGGAATTCCCTGCCATCACCTGACGAACCGCTTTTACCAGATCACCAGCAGTGGATTTCTTCAACACATAACCCGATGCCCCAGCTCGCAACGCCTCTATCACATACCCTTCCGTATCATACATTGAAAGAGCAATGACCAGCACTTCCGGAGCTTGGCGTTTTACTTCACGGGTCACTTCAATTCCACTCAGGTTTGGCAGCACAATATCCACGATCAATACATGAGGACGCAGACGGATGGCTTCCTTCATCGCTTCAAGTCCTTCTTCCGCCTCACCCACCACCCAGAAATCTGATTCAGCCTCGAGCAACATGCGCGTCCCCTGACGAACCAGATGATGATCTTCCGCCAAAAAGATAGTGGTCTTCATGCCTCACGTCCTTCTTCGTTGAGCGGCAGGCGGATAAAAATGCGCGTGCCCACGCCCGGTGTGGAATCAACGTTCAGATCACCATCCAACAAGCGGACTCTTTCGCGCATCCCATTCAGCCCAAGTGCGTCACGGCGTTCGAACGCCGTCTGCACATCGAAACCTGCTCCCTGGTCTTCAACTGACAATTCCAGGTATTTCTCACGAACCAAAATGCGTACATTGGCGGTCTCCACTTTCGCATGGCGGGCGATATTGGTCAGCGCTTCTTGCACCAAACGATAGACAGCTGTTTCAACCGCAGGAGTAAAGCGTTTGTTCTGTAATCCGTCATGCTGAAAAGCAACAGTCACGTTCATGCGTGATGTATAGCGATCAATAAACCAAAGCAGAGCAGGCAACAGCCCCAGATCATCCAGCATGGGCGGACGCAGATCCAAGGAAAGCGCATTGACATGGTCTATCAGCTCCCCCACCACATCTTGCATCTGAACCAGTTTTTCGCGGCTCGTCTCCAAGGATTGGCGTTGCACCATTTCCAGCAGAATCTTCAAACCGGTGAGGGTTTGCCCGATCTCGTCATGTAGTTCGCGCCCTATGGTGCGGCGCTCATTCTCCTGCACTTCGATCACTTGGCGCGAAAGGTCCCGCATATGGGCATATGAGTGTTCCAGGTCTCTTTGGACCTCGTATATTTTTGTAACATCCCGGACAAAGACTGAAAGTCCGTTTACAGTAGGATACGCATGGATCTCATAAAAGTGAGGTACGTCTTCGATTTTGTACTCAATTACCATGCTTTGCGGTTGTTTCGTTTCCAAAACTTTCTGATATAGCAGTATTGGCTTCTGTATATCGGGGTTGTCTGGGAAGATATCCAGAATGGACTTGCCGACGGCTTGTGCCGCTGGAATGCCGGTCAGGATCTCTGAAGCCCTGTTCCAGTAGATATAGCGCAATTCCCGGTCGAATGCGAAAAAGACATCGGTAATGCTGTCGGCAAGCTCGCGAAATTTTTGTTCACTGGAGGCAAGTTCGTATGTACGCTCGCTCACACGGTGTTCGAGGGTCTCATTCATCTGTTGCAACGCTTCTTCCACCCGTTTACGCTCGGTAACGTCATACACCAACACCAACACTCCCATGATCGCACCCACCGCGTCGCGCAATGGCGCAAGGTTATTTTCAGAATAATGCAGCTGCCCCGATGCATCCGGCCAATTCGTCTCCATTTTGAAGGTTTCGCCATTCAAGGCGCGGTCATACGCTGCGCGCCAGTGGGAGACCACCTCCTCCGGATAGTCGGGAGATAAAACCTGTTCGCCCACCTGAAAGAGATGACCGCCGCTTTCGATCAACGCCTGTTGGTGACTCCGATTGTTGACCAGGAAGCGGTACTCCAGGTCAATGGCAAAGATCGCATCCTGAGTGCTGTCCAACACTTGGCGTAAACGTGCTTCGTTCTCACGTAGTTTTTCGAGTGCAGCCTCCTTTTGGATTTCCGCATGTTTTTGTTCGGTGATATCTTCGACCACAAAACTGAATTGGGGATGACCAGTTACACCTATCCCAATAAAAGACACACTCACTTTAAGCCAGCGCTCGCCGCTCGAATGTGGATAGTTGTACTCAAACCGAACCGGCACACCTTCCCGTTGGCAGCGCTTGTAATTTTCGACAATCAAATGCTCTAAATCTCCGGGATTACCCAGTTCGATCCCTGTTCGCCCGGGCAGATCTTTGGGCTGCATCGCCAAAAAGGTTGACGTTGCACGGTTTGCAGATACCGTCACCGTCTTATCCCCGTCCAATTCAGCGACTCCCATCATGAAGGGCGCACTGTCATAGAAGCCGAGCAAGGTCG
>JBEBCV010000022.1:0-5872 GCA_041157505.1 Chloroflexota bacterium
TCAATGCCATCAAGAACATGGGCATGATCCCCCAGGGCTATGTGGTCAACCACTTCCTGACCGACCCAGAGGCATTCTTCATCAAGACGGATGCACCTAACGGCATGAAGATGTTTGAGCGTGTGGCCATGCGCACTGGTTTTGAGGGCGACTTTGATACCGGTAACGTAAGGTACAAGGCGCGTGAGCGGTACTCGTTTGGGTACAGCGATCCTCGCGGCATCTTCGGAAGCCCTGGCGCAGCTTAATAAAATCAAGCACTTACGCTTGAACCCCGCTTCGGCGGGGTTTTTTATTTGCTTCATGCTACACGATCGTGTATTATTAACTTTCCTTAGACATGTACTGGAGAAAGATATGAAAGGAAAGTTTATTTATAAGATCACCAACTCTTTGAACGGGAAGTTTTATGTAGGTAGTACTACAAACACCCGAGAAAGGTTCAGGACCCACAGAAAGCGTTTAAGAGCAAACAAGCACCATGCGCACCACCTACAGGCAGCATGGAATAAGTATGGGGAAAACTCTTTCTTTTTTCATGTTGTTGAGGTGGTCCCAGAAGATTCTTCTTTGCGAGAAGCGGAGGATAAATGGCTCGCTGAACATGTAGGCAATGATTACTGCTACAACAAGAGCAGGTATTCGGACACCCCAATGAGAGGCATAAAGACTGAGGATCACCCTAACTATGGGGTCCCTAAAACAAGTGAGCAGAAAGCGAGGATTTCTGAATCGTTAAAGATTTTTTACGCGTCTGATCCCTTAAACCACCCCCGTTTAGGTAAAAAACACACCGAAGAGACACGATTAAAGATCCGTGAAAACAGATCTCCAACGCAGGGTGAAAATCACTACCGATACGGGCAGACCCTTTCTAAAGAGGTACGGGAAAAGATTGGAAATACTCAACGCGGAAAACAAAAAGCCCCTGGTCGTAAGGTTTCCCCCGAGGGATTAGAAAAAATCAAAGCTAACATAGCGGCTGGACGAAGCCACATGCATTGGCTCGGCAGGACACACACGGAAGAGGCTAAGTTAAAAATGAGTAAAGCGGTCAAGGCGGTTGACCCCAATGGCGTTGATTGTTTTTATTCAAGTCTGTCGCAAACTTTGTCAGAGTTAGGTCTTCTCATGCCTACACTAAGAAGGGCTTTACGCACAGGTAAGCCGCTTGCAAAGGGGCCACGTAAAGGCTGGTCATTTCAATACGTTGCATCCTCCGCATCATAGTGATACAGTGCCTGTATTCCGGGGTTAGCTCCGGCTCATCAGACAGTCCCGGCTGACGACATGCAGACTGATGCGCCGATATCGCATGTGAGGATTACATGGCACGTACAACCTTCTCCGGGCCAGTGGCATCGGACAATGGCTTCATCTCCGGTACGGCAACCGATGAAATTGCTGTAACCACCGCCTCTAACGTCTCTTCTTCTTACGTTACCGCGTCCAACACAACGGGCGATGTGCGTTTGAACTACAGCCGTTTGACATTCACTTCCACAGGTTCTGGCGAAACCGCTCGGTTCTTGACCCGTGTGACGGGAGCCGGTGCTGCTACCGGGGGCACCGTGAATGGTGCGCACATTTCCCTGTCGATTAATGGCTCGGGCACGATCTCTGGCGCAGGCAATGCGTTGCGCGTGACGCTTGGTGGATCGTCCACGGCTCCTGGCGGAACCATTTCGGCGATTCAGCTTGACTCTGATTTTGCTTCTGGCGGCTCTTGGTCCGGGGCTACTTATCTGCGTTGTACGAACAGTGGCACAGGCACTATTGGAGCGCTGCTTCGCGTTCCTGCGCCTGCGGTTGCTGGCGTCTTTCGTGCAGCGGTAGGCTCACCTGTCGTGACTCACACGATTCCCGTAATCAGCGACAATGGCACCACGTACTACATCATGTGTAGCACGGTTGCCTAATGAAGATCACACGTGAGTTTCTTGAGGCAGAGATGGAGAACATGGAAAAGCAACGGGCACATGCCCATGAGGTAGCCGTTGCTTGCCAAGCTGCAATCGATGTCATGAAAGGCTTAATTGCTCGCTTGGATCTTCCGGAAGATTCAGCTAATGGAGAACCGCAATGAGCGCCAGTAACATATCGGCAGTCTTTAAGGATGCCTCGGGCCAAGCCATTGATGGAAGAACGCGTGTTTGCGGGCTGTATTTCACGCATTCTTCTGCTGCTGCAAGTAATATTGAGTTTTATGACGGTGATGCGGATACAGACCCGTTATTGCTTAAGATTGCATCAACAACGGTTGCAGATTCACAGAACTTTGTGATACCTGACCAGGGGATTCTGTTTAAGGATGGTGTGTACGTGAAGCTCGGTGCTTCCATACTGACCGTGACTATCTTGTTTGAAGGCGGAGCTGCTGCCTAATGGCTAAGTCCAAGGGCATGGGCATTGCGACGTCGGTCAAGAGCGGTAATTTCCGACCGACCAAGCAAGGCGCAGGCATGACGCAAAAGGGCGTTGAAGCCTATCGCCGTGCCAACCCTGGCAGCAAGCTCAAAACAGCGGTGACCTCGGACAATCCCGGTCCCAAAGACGCTGCGCGAAGGAAGTCTTTTTGTGCTCGTTCAGCGGGCCAGATGAAACAGTTTCCTGAAGCAGCTAAAGACCCAAACAGCCGTATACGTCAGGCTCGACGAAGATGGAAGTGCTAAATGGATACGGGCGTTCTAGTTTGGAATCTAGTCACATCATTTTTCGTGGCCTTAGTCATGATGATGCTTAAAAACGCATCCGACGAGCAAAAGCGTATTCAAATTTTGCTCAACAAAACGAGGGAGGAAATCGCTCGTGATCACATCACTCGTGCAGAGGTTCGTGCAGACCTTGAAAGAATTATGGAACGGTTTGATGCAGGCTTTGAAAGGCTTGAGTCAAAAATTGATGCCCTCGCGAAAAAAGGACAGTGAGAATGGCCACTAAACCAGGGCTCTATGCCAATATCAACGCCAAGCGCAAGCGTATCGCCGCTGGATCGGGTGAGAAAATGCGTAAAGTTGGTTCTAAAGGTGCTCCTACGGCGCAAGCCTTTAAGGAGTCGGCTAAAACGGCAAAAAAGGTGAACAAATCATGATGAAGGGTTACGAAAAAGGTGGCATGGCCGACAAAATGGGCCGTGCAGTCAAGCGCAAGACCAAGGACGCAACCGGTCGTGCCATGCCTAAAATGCCTCCGATGCCCACGGGCATGAAGAAGGGTGGCAAAGCGATGAAGAAGGGGAAGTAATCATGGCTGGACGTGGCATGGGCGCGGCAACGCGCGGCGGTGGCGCAGTCACCTCGGGTCCTCGGAACAAGATGCTGAGTGAAACCAGCAAAACCAGTGGCCCTGTGATGATGAAAAACGGCGGTGCCGTCAATCAGCACAAGCGCATGGCCATGAAGGGTGTCAAGAAGATGAAGATGGGCGGCTCTAGCTGCGCATAAATGGCAACTTCAGGAACGACTGACTTTAACCTTTCGATCGATGACTTGATCGAAGAGGCTTTTGAGCGATGCGGCATGCGCCCCACGGCGGGCTATCAATTGTCGTCTGCGCGACGGTCGTTAAACCTGTTGTTTCTTGACTGGGCCAATCGTGGTTTGAACCTCTGGACCATTGAGCAAGCGTCTTATGTCTTGTCTCCTGGAGGATACGAAATCACGCTTGGATCAGATACGGTCAACGTGCTCTCAGCGGTAATTCGCCTACCTGGGGTAAGCCCTCAGCAGGACATCACGCTTGATCGAATTAGTCGGGAAGAGTATCTGGATTTGCCTGATAAGACGGTGCAAGCGCAGCCTGCTCAGTTGTACGTACAACGCGCTAACACGTTCAAGGTCTTTTTGTATCCATCGCCCAATCTTGCTTACACGCTGGTTTATTATCGGATTCGTCGCATTCAGGATGCAGGGATCTATACGAATACAGCAGACGTAAACTTTCGTTTTTTACCATGCCTTGCTTCAGGGCTTGCATATCAGATTTCGCTCAAGTATGCGCCTGAGCGTACCGTCATGTTGAAGCAAATTTACGAGGAAGATTTCGCGCGCGCGGCGGCGGAAGATCGTGACACAGCAAGCGCACTCTTTATCCCTGACTTCGGGCAGTAAGTCATGGCATTTGCAACAGGCAAATTCTCGTTCGGCCTGTGCGATTACTGCGGACAGCGGTACTCCTACAACACTTTGCGCAAGAACTGGCGCGGGTTCATGGTTTGCCCTGATGACTACGAGCCCAAAGAGCCTCAGCTTTATCCGCTCAAATTCCGTGGCGATGCGATCGCGCTTAAAGATCCTCGCGTTGATCGGGTAGAGCCGGTTACAATCTACCTTGGAAGCCCCGGCTTTAGCGCGCCGTTCCAAAGCATTGGTTCTGGATTCAGTACGGCCAATCGCACTAATATGCAGCCGTATCCCTCCCAGAACTTTGTTACTGGATATGGGGCTGTTGGCAACGTCACTGTGGTGATCTCATGACTTACGACGAACTCGTCACCAATATTCGAAATTACACTGAAGTAGACAGCAATGTCTTTAGCAATTCGGTCATTAATACCTTTATTACGATGGCAGAGAATCGTATCCTCCGCGACATTGACCTGGATTACTTTAAAAAGGAACAATCAGGCGTTCTTACCGCAGGTAATAAATTTCTTACAACGCCCCCAGACATCCTCACCCATCGGTATTTGTTACTCACGAGCGGAGATGATCAAATTTTCCTGGATTTTCGTGATACATCATTTATGAAGGAATACTGGCCTGGAGTCACGGAAACTGCTGGTAGTTTTAACATTGGTAAGGTTTACACCATTGTTTCCGTAGGTACGACTAATTTTACTGCAATCGGGGCATCGGCTAATTCTCCTGGCATTACGTTTACCGCTACTGGCGTAGGTTCAGGCACAGGGACAGCAGCTCCTTCTGGAGTGCCTAAATATTATTCGGTTTGGAGCCAATCTACTTTTTATATTGCTCCTACTCCAGACAGTGGGTATACGGTTGAACTAGGATACATTTATCGTCCCGCACAGCTTGCAAGTACGAACCCTGAAACATGGATCAGTATCAACGCGCCTGAAGCATTGCTTTATGCTTGTTTGATCCAGGCTTATAGCTACACCAAAGGGCCGCCTGAGATGCTAAATTATTTCAATCAAAGTTATCAGCAAGCCGTACAAGGTTTGGGCATGGAGCAGCAAGGACGTCGTCGTCGTGACGAATACAGAGACGGTATGATCCGACTGCCTATTAAGTCAGCAAGTCCGGGGCCTTGATATGGCGCTTTCACTTACCACCGCAATGCCTACAAGTTTCAAAGTTGAGCTTTTGAAGGGCATTCACAACTTTTCAAACCCCGGCGGAGACGTTTTTAAAATTGCTTTGTTTAAAAGCCTTGAAGCGGGATCCGGGTCTTATGGTGCGTTAACCACTAATTACGCCCAAATGGGGTCCAATGAACTTAGCACAGGAAACGGGTATACCACAGGAGGCGAGACACTTGCCTCGGTGACGCCGGTTGCGGACGGGACTGCCTCTGTCGTGACTTTTGCAAATGTTAGTTGGAGCGCAGCCTCGTTTACTTCATCTGGGGCTTTAATTTACAATGTCTCAGCCTCTAACGCGGCATGCGCTGTTATAAGTTTTGGCGGAGACCAAGTGGCCTTGAATCAAACTTTTCAGATTCAATTCCCTTCCGCTTCTGCATCTACTGCAATC
Organism: Chloroflexota bacterium; assembly: GCA_041157505.1. Taxonomy (GTDB): domain Bacteria; phylum Chloroflexota; class Anaerolineae; order Anaerolineales; family Villigracilaceae; genus Villigracilis. The sequence continues at coordinate 5,718 of JBEBCV010000022.1, forward strand.
ATTCGGATTTTGTAAGGATTACATAATGAAACTCAAAGCCAAAGCAACAGACACAATCGCTAGCGGGTTGATTACTAGCCCCGGATCGTCTGAGGGAGTAAAAGCCACAGGTCGGTTTGTGGTTGAGTGTTATGACAAAGATGGCAAACTCAAGT
>JBEBCV010000023.1:0-6132 GCA_041157505.1 Chloroflexota bacterium
GATTGTGATCGTTCAGTAATTCCGAACTTTGGAGTTCGTTCAAAAGGTACTGAATGTTTTTGCAATATCTGATACAGAGCCCGCATGGTATTAAGCACCATTCCCGATGCAAAAGCGGAAAGGATAAAGATCAAAGGAATTGATGTCAGCCAGCGGCGATTAAGGAGGTGTTGAGCAGCAATGAAATAAACGGCGGGAGCTACTGCAAGAAAATTCATCAAAAAACCGAAACCGACTGGAGTTAGCAAGGTGGGATACTGACTTGCAAAAATCAACAGCAGTGGATAGCATAACATAAGTAGGACTGTGAGCATATGCAACAAGTAGCCCGTGAGGTGAAAGGTGGCTTGAATTTTTTGCGCGAAAGGATGATCACCACGCCAGATCACAGGGATGTATTTGATGGCACATTCCAAACTTCCGCGTGCCCAACGATATTGTTGACGGCGATACGCCGTAAAACTGACCGGAAGTTCTGCCGGGGCTTCCACATCGCCAGCAAACCGGGCAGACCATCCACGCAGAAAGATGCGGTAGGAAAGGTCCATGTCTTCAGTGAGCGTATCGGCATGCCAGCCACCAGCATCGAGGATCGCAGCTTTACGCCATACTCCTGCTGTTCCATTGAAATTAAAAATATAACCTGAACTTGATCTTCCAAGTTGGTCGATGGCGAAATGAGCATCAAGGGAATACGATTGGAGCAGGGTTAGCAGTGAATAATCCCGGTTTAGGTGTCCCCAGCGGGCTTGGACAAAGGCGACCTTTTCATTGTCAAAACGCGGAAGCAATTGACGTAGAAAATCTCTCTGAGGAAGGAAATCGGCATCAAAGATGGCAATGAATTCACCACGAGCAGAGGCGAACCCATTCGCAAGAGCCCCTGCTTTATATCCCACCCGGTCCTTGCGATGGATGTGGATAATATCCACGCCGGATTGCCGAAGTGATCGAACTTTGTGAGAAACAAGTGAAGCCGTTTCGTCCGTTGAATCATCAAGCACTTGAATTTCTAATAATTCTCGCGGATAGTCCAGAGCGGCACACGCATCGAGCAATCTTTCAACGACATACCACTCGTTGTAGATCGGCAATTGGACCGTTACTACAGGCAACGGTTCCATTTTTTGAACCGGGAAAGGCAACATCCGTTTTCGGTTTCGCAAACTGACCAACATTAAATAAAAAAGATTACCAACATAGATCGCCAAGGTCAACATTGCAAGGGTGTAGATGATCAACACAGGCGCAAGCAGATATTGGAGCATATCAACCCACCTGTTCCAAACCTGCTGAATACAATCCCCATGCCAGCCACTGCCAAAGTCTTCCAGGGGCATACATCCAGGTGTAATAATCAAATAAATTCACAACAGAGATCGCCAACAAGAGAGAAAATACCCCCAAAGCAAGGGGAGATTGTAAATAATGACGCCAACGTAGCATGAACGTAATGCCGGGGGTCAGAAACAACAAAAGATAAAAACCACCGCCGATCACACCTGTCTCCAACGCGGATAGCAAGGGTGTGAAATGCGGTGGTTGGTAATTAACACGGAAATCTTCAAACCTCATTTTCATGGCAAGCGGAGAAGCTCCCAACCCTACACCAAGGGCGGAATGTTCAACAAATAGTGCATTGCCAGCATCCAACAAATAAACACGCTCATTCATTGGGTGATCACCGGCAATATTTCCAGAGTTGATCCTTTGTCCAACCACATCAAAGTTGCTCCACAAAAATGGAAGCGTTATGCCCAAGCTCAAAACCCCAAGCAATACAACTCGATTGAAAGAAGTCCATCGCTTGCAGAGCATCTCACAAGCAAGTAAAAAAATAACCGCAACAAAAAGACTCAACCAAGCCGAACGCGAAAAAGTAAGCAATAAGGCAGGGAAAACAAAAATAAATGCAGATCCGGCAAGAAATGAATGCTTCTTCTTTCCATACAAGAAGACAGAAAACAATATTACAAGAACGAACGCCAGACAGCCGCCAAGGATGTTTGGATGGTCTGTAAGACCATAAGACCGCAGGATCCGTTCGCCATTAACCGGGATGATGCTTGTTCCCAAAACAAGCGGGTCAAGAGTATGCTCGCCCAAGGATCGTATTCCAAGCGAAGATTGCAAAATAAATTGTGTAACAGCCACCGGAGCTTGTATGCACGCCTGGAACACAATGGGCACAATCACCCACTTTACGGTCTTGATCTCATTGACGATATAAAAATAAAACAGGAGCAGGACAATGAACCGTACAGCGTGATAGCGGGTAATTATCGAATCCACACTTCCCAAGACCGATACCCATGCAGCTACTGTAATCCCCGTCAACAAAAACCAGATTAACGGATCTCCCGCCTTTAGACTGCGAGGTTCTATTAGAAGTGAACATCCCCACAAGACCAGTGTGAACAACAGCACAAGATCACTGGCGAATAAAAGAAAGTCGGTGTAATCTGAATATATTGGGAAGAACGGTCGCGTCCATAGAACCAGCCGTAATCGAAACGGCATGAATATGATCGTCAGCGCAAAAAAGACACGCGCACCAGTTTGAAAGAAGCGAGCAGGGAAATTATTCACAACAATAAAGGGGACCTAAGGAATCCAACTTTACAATTATAATCTGTCGCCGGTCATGTTACTTCTTATTCGTAAAGAACAGCAATCAGGTCACATATGAAAATTGCCATTGTACACGAATGGTTGAGTTCGTTCGGCGGCAGTGAACGACTGCTCGCTCAATTACTGCAACTTTTTCCAACCGCAGAAATTCATGCGCTCATCCATTTTTCAGCGGGGTTTCAAAACACAGAGCTGAAAAACATCAAGGTCCAAACGACCTTCCTGCAAAACATTCCTCAGATTGAAAAACACTACAGAAAGTTTCTTCCGCTGATGCCCCTTGCCATCGAGTCATTGGATGTCAGCGAATATGACCTCGTCCTATCGCTTTCACATGCTGTGGCACATGGAGTAAAAACACACAGCCGCCAAACTCATATCTCCTACATCTCAACTCCGATGCGCTATGCCTGGCATATGCGGGATGAATATTTGAAGCTGCACGGATTAAACAAGCCGATCCTCCGCCTCGCCGCAAATGGGACCTTGAATCTGCTCCGCCGTTGGGACACCTCTGCCTCCGCTCGATCCGATTCGCTGCTCGCCAACTCCAAGTGGACAGCCTCTCACATTCACGAAGCATGGGGGCGAGACGCAAAAGTCATCTACCCCAGTGTGGATGTGGATCGTTTTATGCCATCGATACAGCGTGAAAAATATTATCTTTTCGTCTCACGCCTTGTGCCATACAAAATGGGAGTTGAGATCGTAAGAGCCTTCAATTCCCTTGGTTTACCGCTCATTATCGTCGGAGATGGGCCGGAGCTTCAACACATTCAGCGAATTGCACAAGAGAATATCACGGTGATGGGCTACCAGCCTGATTCAGTCGTAACCGAGTTAATGAATAAAGCTAAAGCTTTTGTGTACATGGCAACTGAGGATTTTGGCATTGCTATGGTCGAAGCGCAAGCGGCGGGCTGCCCTGTCATTGCTTATTACAAAGGCGGTGCGACCGAGATCATCCATGATGGTGAGACGGGATTGCTAATCAAAGAGCAGACAGCAGATGCACTAGCCGAGGCTGTAACAAAGTTCGAGGGTATGAAATTAAGCAGCAAAGCCGCATCGGCTAATGCGGCTCGCTTTTCTGCAGAACGATTTAGGCGGGAATTTTTAGATCACATCAACACTAACTTAAAACCCTAAAGCACAGCTTTGGCTAATGCTTCCAACCCGGCAAGGTCGTCCAGATCCAGCCATTGGAGCATGATGCGTTGAAGCCCAACGTCTTCCAATTTTTGCAACTGCTCTCTAACCACGCTTGCAGATCCGGCGATCATTCCGCGCTGATGCATTTCTTCGAGGGTACGTCCGCGCGCTTCCAGTTTTTGTTTCAATCCCAAGTCGGTATGACCAAAATAACAACCTGTCATCATAGACCGCCGCACAGAAGTCAAGTCACGATTCTCTTTTCCCAGAGCATCATCAATTCGCTGGTTTGCTTTTTTAAATTGCTCGGTCGTGAGGAACATCGCATTCCACTCGTGCGCAAATTGAGCGACCAACTTCGGGGTGCGACTCTGTCCCACTCCGCCGATCAAGATGCGAGGTCCGCCAGGGCGAAGCGGGCGCGGGAGGAGAGTCGCTACATGGAGCTGATAATACGCCCCGTCAAAAGAGAGAGGCGTATCGTTATTCAAAAGTCCAGTAATGACTTGCAAGCCTTCTTCAAAACGGTCGAAGCGCGGTTTTGCATCCAGCAGATCAAAGCCAAAAAGATGATGCTCACGTTCCTGCCAACCTGCACCGAGACCAAGTGTGAGGCGTCCAGTTGAAAGATCATCTACGGCCGATGCCATACGAGCTGTGATTGCCGGATGGCGGAATGAAACCGGTGACACCAGTGGACCGAACTCAATGCGTTTCGTGTTTGATGCCAGCCAAGTGAGCGATACCCACAATTCGAGCGAGTCTTTATCCGGGGGGTTCATATTCGTAAAATGGTCAGAACGATAGAGACCCACAAACCCAAGGTCTTCTACCAGCCGAGCTATCTTTTGCCAGCGAGTCCAATTCAAACCATTCTGACCTTCGATCATGATCGCAACTTCAAGCATGGTGAACTCCTTCCAAACCGAGTCTACTTCAAAAAAGACCTCGGAGGTTTTATAAACCTCCGAGGTCTGAGCTTACCCGATCCCTCGCGCCATCAGCGGTGCCGCAAACAAGATCAACACTAACCCAGCCATTTCCAACCAAAGCAACAAGCGGATGTTCCTATATTCCTGCTCTGGAATTTCGGGCGATTTATTTTCCGCCAGAATCGGATTCCATTTGATATAGCGAATGGTCGGGTAAATCGACAATAGACCTACAATGGTAAACAACGCCATCTTTGTCCAAAAGACATAGTTGGAAAAATAATAATTCGATCCCTTCTCAAAGAAATACACGCGCAACAAACCAACTACGACCACCAAGCCTGCAGCAATGCCGTATACCAAATCCACGCGCTGAATGCGGCGGGCTTCTTCAACCGTTAAGCCCTTGCGATACGCTACAAACTCATAAATTAAACAAGCTGTAAGCGTAAACGCAGCGATGTGATGCAATGTTGCCATGATCGAATTCACAATAACCATAAGATTTTCTCCTCGTTCTTAATTTACCGATCTACTTTTCTGGATGTCCTTTATACCAATTCACTGTTTCTTTGATTGCTTCCTTCATTGGTGTTGCTTTCATGCCAAAGGTCTTTTCAAACTTACCCGAATCTACAATGAAGGGTTTTTCAAATTCGTACATCATTTCGACAGATTCCTTCGCCTCAGGGATGAACAATCCGCCGATCGCCATCATGGTTTTACCCATCGCGCTGACCTTGAGGGGCATTCCCAACTCATCCGCGATCATCTTCGCCATCTCACGCTGACTGATATGCGGTTTGTCATTTGGCACGTGCCAGGCTTGCCCATCTGCTTCAGGATGCTCGCCCAGAATCACCAACGCCTTCCCAAAATCAGGGATGTGAGTATGGGTGTGCGGAACATCAATGTTGCCAACCAATCCTGCCGCCTTACCTGCAATCATCGGATAGAACGTACGCTCACCCATTGCGGCAGTATTCAAACCCCACGGACCAAAGAAATCAGAACCACGCCCTGCCGTGACGCGCACTTTACCAGCGCGGTGTGCCTCAAAAGCAGCCTTGCTCAACTCGCTGCGAGCCTTCCCTTTTCGCGTGTGCGCATTATGGGAAAAGTCTTCGGTCATCGGTTTGCCATTTGATTCGCCATACATGTATAGGTTTTCGACAAGCACTAATTTTGCACCACTACCAGTCAATCCATCTATGATGGCAGATTGAAGCGGCATGAATTTCGTAGTCCACTCGAAATATCTTGGCTGAGCTGATTGATATACAACCTTCGCACCATGCGTCACTTTTTTGACTTCAGCCGAGTTATACAGGTCTGCTGCAACCACTTCCACTCCAGCAGGTGCCTCGTCCATTTTGCCCGTGCGGCTCACCATGCGGACAGACTCTCCGCGTTTGAC
>JBEBCV010000024.1:0-3772 GCA_041157505.1 Chloroflexota bacterium
AGATAAACAGGTAAGGAGAGTATGGGTTGGAGAACATGAACTTTGTTTCCTGGAAGGCTTGGAAAAGCGGGACATTATGCTTTACATGCTCCTCTTTACTCCGAATTCATTGTACTCCCCAATGGGCGTTTCCCACTCTATTTTTGACTCGTCCACCCGTGACATGTGAGGACCTTGCTTCATCGTTTCAATAAATCGTTCGACCTGGTCCCGCTGACCTTCAGCCACGGCTTCCACTGTGTCGTAACCGACATTGCGCACCCAACCAGTGATACCCCCGATCTGTTTGGCTGAATATTCCACATGCGCGCGAAAGCCAACCCCTTGCACACGTCCCTTTACCCAGATGTGGGCTCGAACCAGGTTACTTGGATTGGGTTGCATGTTTTCTCCGTTGGCGCATCATATCTACAGCGCCCCAGATGGGCACAAGCAAGACAAGCACAAGCAATAGAATGAACGGTAATAGGTTTCGCAATGCCACACCGGTTTGATTTTGACCCAGCACATTCTCACGCCAGCGCGCGTCCAATTGATCGAGCGAGGAGCCCAATGCCTTTGTAATGCCGAGGTCGCAGTCGAAGCCGTCGCTGTAGGTGCTGATCAGGCGTGAGAGACCAGAGACGCCAAACGAGTCGCGGATGTAGGTCACAAAGGATTGAGATTGAGCATATGCCAGAAACGCTGAACCAGAGTCGGCGGGGAATGAAGCGCACAAGTCCGATAGCGGAATCAATGTATGGTTCACGCTTGCAATCTCCAACGCGCGGGCATAATCCGGGTTTGGGTAAAGTTCCACCATCGCGGCGATCCCTTCGATGAGCCATGCGGGTTGCTTGTTGTATTGATCGCCAAGCGAGCGATAGAGCATTACGTGCGCTAACTCATGTGGAATGAGCGCTTCCATTTCGGCGAACTGATTGGCGCCGGGCGCAACTGCAACCAGCACCACACCAAGGTCAGCATGTGCATGACCGCCAGCCCACTCGCGCCCGCCGATCATCATCGTATCGCCAAGGTCTTGCACATTGGAGTAGATATAAATGTGAGTCGGTTCGGTAAGCGAGAGCGGAATGAAATCTTTCATCGCCAGTAAACCTGCTCCCGCACTATCCAATGCGGAGGCGCCAAAAGCGTCGTCGCCTGCATACCAGTGAACAGTGATATTGGCTTGTGATGTTTCGCGCCATGGAAATCGATTATCAACGTATTGAAAACGTGTTGAGTCGCTTGTGTAAGTTTTGCCGTCGCCAAGAGTTGCTTGAAACCAGTAAACGACCCAACTGAACGGCGGGAAAACATTCTGGGTTGCATCATAGACGAAACTTACCGAACCATCCTGTGCAACTTGCAGGGTTTCCACGCGGGTCACTTCTTCGTTGACGCCGCGAAATAAGAGCGATGCTTGTTGAATGGGACTCGATGACTTGATCTTCGCTGTGAATGTGATCGTCTTCCCGAACTCTACTGCCGTTTGTGGATTTTCCACCACGATTCCTTCTTGCGCCTGTGCCTGATTCGGTTTCAGAGACAGGGCTGCCACGAGAAGTGTGACCATAAAGACTTGTAATATCCTTTGACGTGTGGCAGACATTTTCATTACCTCGCAAGGAAGACGATCAACGGTGTAAGGGTGAGCGGACTTAGTACAGTTCCAAAGAAAACGATGGCGGTGACAAGCGAAGGTTCCAGTTTGTATTCAGTGGCGACGACGGTGGTTGCGACCGCGGCAGGCATGGCGGCTTCGATGACACTGCCCTGACGGGTGTGTCCTTGCAAACCGAACAAACTTGCCAGCAAAAGCCCAACCAACGGACCAATGAGTAGTTTGGTGGCAACGCCCACGCTCATGGCGCGCATGCTGTGCGTCCATTCGATGCGGGTGAGTTCCAAACCGAGCAAAATGATCATGGCGGGAATCGCTCCGTTCGCGGCGATCTCGATGGTGCGCGAGAGCGGCAATGGCACGGAAATGCCAAAACCTTTGATAAGCAGGGCGATCATCACCGCGTAAAGGATCGGCAGTTTGAATACTCCCAGTATAGCGGATTTCAAATCCAAATGTCCAAGCGAGGCGATGACCACGCCGACCGTGTTGAACAGGATGGTAGTGGTGACATAAAATATGGAAGCAACTGCCAGCGCTTCATCCCCGAAGGCGAACTTGACCAGCGGCAAGCCATAGTTGCCTGTGTTCCCGAATGCGACGGTAAGGACCACAGCAAGCAAATGAGCACGTTGAAGTTTAAAAAGTTTACCGAGAAGGAAAGCCAGTGTGCCCATGATCACGATGACGGCAGCGGTGTACCCAACGGTGGTGAGGGCTTGTTTCAGGTTCAGTTGGCTGGTGACCATGAGGTTGAACACCAAAAGCGGACTGAAAATATAAAAGACCATACGCCCAATGGTGCGCGAGTCGACGGTGAGGGTTTTGCCGAGGATGTACCCTGCCGCAGCGATGAGCATGATGGGGAGCAGGTTGTTGGCAAATGTGTTGAAGAGTTCGATGAAGGACATGTTGGCAAAATTATAACCCCCGAAAAACACAGGGGCGGGTCTCAGACCCGCCCCAGCAAAATTACAACGAGATCAATTCAGCAGGCTGTTTGACCAGATTCGCCTGCATCGACCATGGACCCGTCCAGGTGACGGTGACGGGCAGAAGTTTGCCGCGCAGGTTTTCGTCGCTTTCCACGAAGACCAGTTTGTTGGTGGGGGTGCGTCCCTTCCAGCGGTTCTTGACCTTTTCTTCGAAGAGAACATCCACGGTTTGTCCGAGATATTTTTGGTTAATTTCGCCCACGATCTTTTCTTGCAGGTCGTCGAGCAGGTGCAGACGACGCATCTTTTCTTCTTCGGGTACATCGTCTACCATGCGACGGGTGGCAACGGTCCCTTCGCGGATGGAGTAACGGGCTAAATGGGCTACATCCAGCTTGAGGTCCGATAAGACGCGGTGCGTTTCCATGAACTGTTCCTCGGTCTCGCCGGGGAAGCCGACGATGATGTCGGTCGCGATGGAGCAATCAGGAATTCGTGCGCGGATCTTTGCCACGAGGTCGCGGAATTGCTGTTGGGTGTAGCCGCGTTTCATGTTTTCGAGCACGGTGTCATCACCAGCTTGGATGGGTAATTCAATATGCGGCATGACGCGCGGCAACTCGGCAATGGCGTTGATGAGGTCATCGTCAAAATAGTTCGGATGCGATGTTAAGAAGCGGATGCGTTCGATGCCTTCCACTTCATGGATGATGCGCAGCAGGTCAGCGAGTTTGGGACCATCGGGAATATCTTTTCCATAGCGGTCTACGATCTGACCAAGCAGGGTGATTTCCTTCACGCCTTGCTTTGCCAATGAGCGGATTTCAGCAACGATATCGCCGACCGGGCGGGAACGTTCCACACCGCGCTTGTAGGGAATGATGCAGAAGGTGCAGGCGTGTGAACACCCATACACAATGGGTACATGTACGCTGATGGTCTTGCCCTGTTCAGCAACAGGCAGTTTGAGTTCCTCGTCCATCATCAGGAAGCGGCGGGTGGTTTCGGCATCTTCCAACGATTGCACTTCGCCCTGGGTGAGATGCGAGATCAATGGACCCGGATCAGATGGGGGCGAGAACACGTCGACAAAAGGGAGTTTCTCGCGTAATTTCTCCGCGCCACGCACGCCCACCATGCAGCCCATTAAGTTGATAACAAGATTGGGGTTTTTCTTTTTAAGAGGAGAGAGCGAGGTGACACGCCCCATGGCTTTGTCTTCGGCAGATTG